>JALXCE010000182.1:16681-19278 GCA_026991055.1 Caldifarciminota bacterium
GTTCGAGTCCCCTCCTCGGCACTTTTATTACAATCCAAGGAGGTTCAAAATGGACGTATTTGAGAAATTGAGGGATATCATAGTGGATCAGCTTTCAGTATCTCCCGACCAGGTAAAGTTAGAGGCAAAATTCCAGGAAGACCTTGGTGCCGATTCCCTCGACGTGGTAGAGCTTGTCATGAGGATCGAAGAGGAGTTTGACATCGAAATTCCTGACGAAGATGCTGAAAAGATCCAGACAGTTGGTGATGCTGTAAGATACATCGAAGAAAAATTAAAATGAAAAAACGTGTCGTAATCACTGGTATGGGGGCAGTGACCCCCATAGGAAACAACACAAATGATTTCTGGAATGCCCTATTAAGAGGGGACAACGGCGTCGGGATTATTCAAAGATTCGACGTCTCTGAGTTCAGTGTCAGGATTGGTGCCGAAGTGAAAAACTTTGACCCCACCGAGAAAATTGACCGTAAAGAAGCAAGGAGGATGGACAGATTTACCCAGTATGCACTTTTTGCATCCGACGAGGCGATTAAAGATTCAGAACTCCTCAAATCCGATTATGACAAGTACAGGGTGGGAATTCTAATTGCCTCAGGGATCGGGGGCATTGAAACCCTTGGGCGTGAGTTTGAGGTAATGAAGGCCAGGGGAGTCAATAGGGTAAGTCCATTCCTTGTCCCCATGATGATACCCAATATAGCTGGTGGTTGGGTTTCGATAAAATATGGTTTCAAGGGGCCGAACTTTTGCGTGGTTTCAGCCTGCGCCTCTGCAAGTCATGCAATAGGTGAGTCTTACAGGATGATTCTCCGTGGTGATGCTGATGTAATGATAACCGGGGGAAGTGAGGCTCCATTTACACCTCTTGCACTTGCAGGTTTTGCTAATATGAAGGCACTTTCTGCGAGAAACGACGAGCCAGATAAAGCTTCACGTCCTTTTGATAAAAATAGAGATGGATTTGTCATGGGCGAAGGCGCTGGCATCATTATCCTTGAAGAATACGAGCACGCGAAGAAAAGGGGAGCCAGGATTTACGCCGAGATTGTCGGATACGGTGTTTCAGCTGATGCGTACCACATCACCGCTCCGGAGCCCAATGCCGATGGCCCTTCTCTTTCCATTAAATATGCACTCGAGGAAGCAGGAGTTAAACCCGAAGAGATCGGATATATCAATGCACATGGCACATCAACACCACTCAACGACAAGGTTGAAACTCTCGCAATTAAGAAAGTTTTCGGAGATTATGCTTACAAAGTTCCCATTTCATCGACAAAATCAATGATAGGACATCTCCTTGGAGCAGCCGGTGGTGTTGAGGCAATTGCAACAATTCTCTCCATATATCACGGTAAGATTCATAAAACAAGAAACTATGAGACACCAGACCCTGAATGTGACCTTTATTACGTCCCAGATGGCCCAATAGAGAGGGATATTAGATACGCCATTTCAAACTCATTTGGATTTGGAGGGCACAACGCAACTCTCCTTTTCAAGAAATTTGAAGAATAGCGTTCCATCACCTTTTATTCTCGGCTGTTTTTCGTTGACATAGCTTGTTTTTTGAAATATAATGCCGTTACAAATGTAAAGGAGGAAATCAATGAAGTGGATACTTGGGATTATTGATACCATTCTTGCTGTAATCCTTGTCTACATACTAATTTCACCCAAAATCCAGGCAAGCAAGGTTGTAAATGCCACTGTTTTGTATGAAGAAGGTCTGGGTAGCCTGCCTCTTTACGTGGCTGAGGATATGGGTTATTTCGACTCTGTCAGGGTGAATGTCAACCTGCAAAAAGTCCTTAATCCCGGTGAGGAGATCGACAAGCTGCTCAAAGGAACCGCGCAGGTAGCAGTTGGTATGAACTGGATTGACTTCGTTTACAAGAGTGCCCTGAGACCTCAGGCCATGAAGGCTCTCTACTCCATGGAATCGACTATTGAAACCCCATATACGGCACTATTCCTGGTGAAGAAAAGAAGACGCATGTATCTTCCTAAAAAGGTTAATCTGAGGAGGCTTTTCAAAAGATACAGAAGAATCGGATGCTTGAAGAGGGCAAAGGAAGAAAGGTTGATGAAATACATGCTCAAGCAACTCAAAGTTGATACAAGAGACCTTGAATTTACCGAGATTGATCCTGCAAACCTTGATTCAGTAATCGCAAAAAGGAGCGTGGATTTTATCGTTGCCTACGAGCCCTATCGTTCTTATCTTTTAAAGAAACCAGACAAGGTGGTTTTAATCAGGGATGCATTCTTTGAAAACAATATATTTTCTCCCTATCCTGATGCGCTTGGAATTACAAGTATTGTGAACTTGAAACTGACGAGAAAGGCAGTTGTCAGGGTCAACAGGGCCCTTGATATGGCCATTGATTATATTAGAAAGGACCCTGAAGATGCCATGAAAATACTGGATAGGAAGCTTGGGCTTCCGGATGACCTTGTTTTTGAACTTCCCAAAATCGTAAAGTACGATGAAATAGACTTTGTTATTTACAAAAAGTTCATTGAATACTTGAAGAACGCCGAGATCATTCTTGTACAGATTGATCCCGAGGTTTACAGGCTTTCAAGACAGG
>JALXCE010000183.1:0-4722 GCA_026991055.1 Caldifarciminota bacterium
CTATGAATACAGATCCAATTGCTGATATGCTGACAAGGATCAGGAATGCGGTTAGAAACAGGAAAGAAGAGGTTATCATAGAGCCGAAATCCAATCTCAAGCTGGAAATTCTGAAGATCATGAAGCGCGAAGGTTTCATCCAGGATTATCAGGTAATTTCCGAGGAAAGAGGCGGTAAGATTAAGGTCGTGCTTAAGTATGACGAAACTGGTGAGCCTGTAATCGAGGACCTGCAGAGAGTTTCTAAACCTTCAAGACGGATATACGTTAGCTCCGATAAGATTCCATGGGTCAAGAACGGAATGGGAATTGCGATAATTTCTACTTCACAGGGACTGATGACCGACCGCGAGGCGAGAAGGAAGAAGGTCGGCGGCGAGCTTATGCTCTATGTCTGGTAGGGAGGAGATACTATGTCGAGGATAGGAAAGTTACCAATAACCATTCCAGATGGAGTTACCGTCGAATATAAGGATGGCCTCATTAAGGTTAAAGGTCCCAAAGGGGAGCTCCAGTTCAGGCATCACCCGGACATGGTTGTGGAAATCAAGGACAAAGAAATTGTAGTTAAAAGACCTTCTGATAAAAAATTTCACAGGGCTCTTCATGGGACCACAAGGCAGATTATTAACAACATGATTATTGGTGTTAAAGACGGATTTAAGAAGGAACTTGAGGTAAATGGAACCGGTTACAGGGCAAGAATGGAAGGCAAGAATCTCGTTCTCCAGGTCGGATTTTCCCATGATGTCGTTATGACACCCCCCGAAGGGATCACCGTTAAAGTTGAAGGGCAGAATAAGATAATTGTTGAAGGAATTGACAAGCAAAAGGTAGGCCAGTTTGCCGCCAATATTAGAGCCGTGAGGCCACCTGAACCTTACAAAGGTAAAGGAATTAAATACGTTGGTGAGCACATTAGAAGAAAAGCTGGTAAGGCTGGCGTAAAAGCCTGATTGAGGTGAGAATATGAGACCAGAGATTAAGGTTTGGAAAAGGAAGAGAAGACATTTAAGGGTTAGGGAAAAGGTTAAAGGGACCGAGGAGAGGCCCAGATTGGTAGTGTATAAGAGCAATAAGCACATCTGGGCTCAGATTGTGGTTGATCCTCCAATCGGTCCTTCACGTGTGATTACCGGAGCTTCATCACTCTCACCGGAGATTCGCGAGCAGCTTAAGGAAGTCAAGGGAAAGATTGCGAAGGCCAAAGAGGTTGGAAAGCTCATTGCAAAGCGCGCGATGGAAAAGGGAATTACACAGGTGGCGTTTGACCGCGCTGGCTATAAGTACCACGGTAGGGTCAAGGCCCTTGCCGATGGCGCCAGAGAAGGCGGCCTGAAATTTTAAAGGAGTTAGGATATGGCAGAAAGAGGCGTTACAGAGCTTAATGAAAACGTCGTTGTTTTAAAAAGGGTTACGAAAGTTACCAAGGGTGGAAGGAACTTCAAAATTTCAGCCTGGGTTGTAGTAGGCGATGGACAGGGTAGAGTAGGAATCGGTCACGGAAAAGCACAGGAGACCCCTGAGGCCATACAGAAGGCGACAAGAAAAGCGAGGAAGAATCTCGTTAGTGTGCCAATTTTGAATGGAACACTTCCTCACGAGGTTATCGGTCGTGAAGGTGCGAGTAAGATTCTTCTAAAGCCTGCTGCACCGGGTACTGGAATTATTGCTTCCCAGCCAGTTCGTGCAATCCTTGAGGCTGCAGGTTATACAGATGCACTGACCAAGTCCCTTGGTTCCAACAATTCAATCAACATGCTAAAGGCTACTTTGAATGGACTACTCAAGCTGAAAAATCCAGATAAGGTCGCTAAGGTTAGAGGTGTACCTCTCAAAACCATTTTAAGGAGGTATGGTCGTGAAAGAAAAGTACTTGAAGATCAAGTTAGTGAAGAGCAGAATAGACCAGAACAAGAAAGCCAAGAGAACGCTTGATGCTCTCGGTTTGAGAAAGCTTAATAGGGAAGTTGTGAAGAGAGATACGCCCCAGATCAGGGGTATGATTGAGGTTGTGAAGCATCTCGTTAAGGTTGAAGAAGTTGAAAAGGAGGAATAGGACGATGTTTGATCTTTCGAATCTGGCACCTGCAAACGGTGCGGTTAAAGAGAAAAAGAGAAAGGGAAGAGGTCCCGGTTCAGGTCTTGGAAAAACAGCCGGCTATGGGTACAAGGGACAGAAATCCCGCTCTGGTGGTGCAAAGCCAAGATGGTTTGAAGGTGGCCAGATGCCACTTTACAGAAGGCTGCCAAAGCGCGGATTTTCCAACTATCCCTTTAAGGTTGTCTATCAGGTTGTGAATCTCAACCGGCTTGATGCAAAGTTTGAGGCTGGTGAGATTGCAACGAAAGAAGAGATGGAGAAGAGGAGACTTATTCGCTCTGCAGATGCGCCAGTTAAGGTTCTTGCAAACGGCGAGATTACAAAGGCTATTGAAGTTCACGTTGACGCCATAAGTGCAAAAGCAAAGGAGAAGATTGAGAAGGCAGGTGGTAAAGTAATTTTACTTGGTGCCAAAAAAGAAGAAGCAAAAGAGGAATAAAGGATGCTCCAGAGCGTCGGTAACATAGTAAAGATAAGTGACCTGAGGAAAAAGATTCTTTGGACCCTTCTCATCATCTTCGTCTACAGGATCGGTACACATATTCCACTTCCAGGAGTTGACGCGAGAGCACTCGGTGAGTTCTTCAACCAGCTGAGAGGCACAGTCTTCGGACTATACGACATCTTCGTCGGTGGTGCTCTTTCAAGGGCTGCGGTCTTCGGCGTGGGAATTATGCCCTACATCTCTGCGTCGATCGTCATCCAGTTGTTAACTACTGCCTGGCCATACCTTGAGAGACTCCAGAAAGAAGGTGAGCACGGAAGGAGAAAGATAAACCAGTACACACGGTATCTGACCATTGTCATTGCTGCTATTCAGGCATTCGGTGTTTCTATTTTCCTTCAGAGACTAACGAGCCCATCAGGTGCGCCGGTCGTGCCCCATCCAGGACTTGGATTCATCTTTCTCACAGTGGTTGCACTTTCAGCAGGCTCAATCTTCCTCATGTGGCTTGGTGAACAGATAACTGATTTTGGGATTGGAAATGGAATCTCCATAATCATATACGCAGGGACCCTTGACTCTGTGCCAAATGAATTCATGAACACAATAAGGCTCCTCAAAAGTGGAGGAATTTCCCCTATCACACTTCTTTTTGTCGCAGCTGTGATGCTCCTTGTGACTGCTGCTGTTGTGGCTGTGACCGAGGCTCAGAGAAGAATTCCAATCCAGTACGCCAAGAGAGTGGTCGGGAGAAGGGTCTATGGTGGACAATCATCTTATCTGCCACTAACGGTAAATACAGCTGGCGTTATTCCGATTATCTTTGCACAGGCTTTATTGATGTTTCCCAATACAATTACGACTTTTGTTACTGCGCCCTGGGCTCAAAGCTTTACTCAATGGTTTAAACCCGGAAATATAGTTTATGACCTGATTTACGCTGCTTTGATCATTTTCTTTGCCTACTATTACACTGCAGTTGTCATGAATCCGAAGGACCTCGCTGATAACCTTCAGAGGTACTCTGGATTTATACCCGGAGTACGACCTGGTCCAAAGACGGCTGAATATATTGACACGATTATGACGAGAATTCTTTTGCCCGGCGCTGTATTTTTCGCTCTGATTGCAATTCTCCCCTGGTATCTCATAAGGTGGACACACATACCATTTTACTTTGGTGGCACGAGGCTCCTGATTATTGTAGGAGTGGCCCTTGAGATTATGCAGAAGATCGAAGCCCAGCTCATAATGAGGCAGTATGAGGGGCTTTTGAAGAAAGGGAGATTGAGAGGATGGCGGTTCTAAATTTCATTTTTCTCGGGCCTCCAGGTGCTGGAAAGGGGACCCAGGCAGAAATTATAGCGAAGAAGCACGGCCTCGTGAAAATATCCACAGGAGATATCCTTAGAGAGGCCGTAAAGAATGGAACTGAGCTTGGAAAGCTCGCCGATGGATATATGAAGGCTGGTGAGCTTGTCCCTGATGAGATAATGCTTGGACTTATCGAAGAACAGCTTGAGAAAATTGATAAGGGGTTTATCCTCGATGGTTTCCCGAGAACTGTTAAACAGGCTGAAGGGCTGGATGAGTTGCTGAAAAAGAAGAACATGCCGTTAAAGGCAGTTATTCTCCTTGATGTACCTGATGAGGAGATTGTTAAAAGATTGAGTGCCAGGCGCGTCTGTCCCAACTGTGGCGCTGTTTACAACATGATTTACAATCCGCCGAAGAATGATGAAATCTGTGATGTTTGCGGAACCAAGCTGGTTCAGAGAAAGGATGACAATCCAGAGACGATAAAGCGTAGACTTGCCGTATATCACGAGCAGACGGCTCCCCTTATTGACTATTACAAAGAAAAAGGGTTGCTTGTAAGAATTGATGGTACCGGTGAGCCTGAGAAAATTACGCGCGCAATCGAGGAAGTGATTTTTAAATGATAATTATAAAAACCGATGAGGAAATCGAGGGCATTAGAAAAGCTGGAATTGTTGTTGCCGAGGTCCTCGAGTACTCAAGAGAAATTGTAAAGCCCGGAGTGATGACCAAAGAGGTGGATGAAAAAATCCACAGGTTTATAGAGGAACGTGGCGGGTATCCAACTTTCCTTGGATACAGAGGATATCCCGCGGCAAGTTGCATTTCTTTAAACGACGAGGTTGTTCATGGC
>JALXCE010000183.1:4732-5908 GCA_026991055.1 Caldifarciminota bacterium
ATGGCATTCCGGGCAACAGGAAGATTAAGGAGGGAGACCTTGTAAAGGTGGATGTGGGGGTTACTTTAAACGGGTATATCGGTGACGCTGCAATTACCATAATTGTTGGCGATGTGCCTGAAAAGGTGAGAAAACTTGTAGAAACTACAGAAAGGGCGCTTTACCGAGGTATTGATCAGGCAAAGCCCGGTAATAGATTATCTGACATTTCACATGCAATTCAGGAAACTGCGGAAAAGGAAGGTTTTTCAGTGGTCAGGGACCTCGGAGGTCATGGAGTTGGATTAAAGCTCCACGAGGAGCCTTTTGTCCCTAACTATGGCCCGCCAGGTAGAGGGCCAATTTTGAAGAGAGGTATGACACTTGCGCTCGAGCCCATGGTCAACATGGGGCGACCGCATGTGAAAACAAAAAAGGATGGCTGGACCGTGGTCACAAAAGATGGCTCACTTTCGGCTCATTTTGAGCATACGATAGCCATACTTGACAACGGGCCCGAAATTCTTACAAAAATACCATAAGGGAAGGCTATGGCGAAGAAAAAGAACGTAATAAGGGTAGAAGGCACTGTAAAAGAGGTACTTCCAAATGCAATGTTCAGGGTTGAGCTGGAGAACGGGCACGTTATTCTTGCCCATGTCTCCGGTAAGATGCGGATGCACTTTATCAGAATTTTGCCAGGTGATCGAGTGACAGTGGAGTTATCCCCATACGATCTCACCCGCGGCAGAATAGTTTACAGGTATAAGTAAAAGGTTTTATTTGCGTCTGGTGAGAGCCAGACTTAAAAACAGTCATTGACATAGGGAATTCAAGTTGGTATCATTATATACCTTTTGAATTCCCTGAATGGAGGAGATATACAATGAAAGTAAGGTCTTCTGTCAAAAAAATGTGCCCTAAGTGCAAAATTGTGAGAAGAAGAGGAAAATTAATGGTTATTTGTGAGAATCCCAAGCACAAGCAGAGGCAGGGTTAGGAGGTATAGTTAATGGCAAGAATTGCAGGTGTAGATTTACCGAGAAATAAAAAGGTGTGGGTAGGACTTACATACATTTTTGGTATTGGCCGTTCAACAGCCTGGAAGATCATCCGTGATTCTGGCGTTGATCCGGACAAGAGGGTAAAGGACCTGACCGAGGAAGAGATAGCGAAGCTCAGGGCTGAGGTGGATAA
>JALXCE010000184.1 GCA_026991055.1 Caldifarciminota bacterium
CACCTGAGATGTATACGTTGAGATAATAACTTGATGCCTCAAGTTTGTAATTCCTCTTGACATTTTTGAAGCTAATAGGGATTTTGATCGAGGCGCTGGCTTTTTTCTCAAGATTTATAAAGACCCGAGCCGTTTCCGGGATAACGAGAACTCCTTTGTGTGGCGGAATGATTTTCGCAGTAAAAACCGAGTCCTTCCTCAGCCTGGAGATGGGAATTGAATCTGTAAAGACATGAGTGACTCCCCGAAGCCATATCCTTGGGCCTTCAATGGTGGCTTTGCCATTTTCCGGATAAACTACTTTTATTTCGCTAACGGCAAAGTTATCGGCCGGTAAGCCAGTAATGAGGGGGATAACCTTCACTTTACGCTTCACTTTCCTTGCAAGGGTAATATCTATGTACGCAGGCTTAATGTCTTCTATCTCGACATTCAGGTCATTTGGAATCTTTATGTTTTGAGGTGTTATCACAAATCTATTCTTCCCCTCCCGTGCACGAGACAAATTTAGCACGGCAACTGGTTTGAAAAAGTTGAGCTCAATCAAAGTTTTACCTTTGGCTCTCATTGTTACCATGATGGATTCTGGTGGAGTGGTTACAATCTGAAGTTCAGCAGGAATATTCTTGAATTCCAGTTCAACCGGCCTTGTTACGGAGTATTTCTTCTCTGTTACGGCATGGAACCATACAAGAACAGCAATAAAGAGAGAAAGTAGCTTGAGACCAAGATTTTCCGTTATCTTTCTAAGCACTTTCCACAACCCTCCCGTAGAGTAGTATGGTTAACCTCTCCTGTAAATCATCCTTTGTGAGCGGTGGCGAAATCTCTCCATTAACTGCAACTCTAATGGACCGTCTTTCCTCGGATACAACAACACTTACAGCATCTGTCACTTCAGTTATTCCAATGGCTGCTCTATGCCTCGTACCAAAGGAAGGATCAATCTTTGGATTGTCGGAAAGCGGTAGCACGACTTTACATGCAGCGATCCTCCCTTCTCTAATAACAACAGCTCCATCATGAAGTGGAGTGGGTGGGGTAAAAATTGTGACAATCAGAGGCGGTGAAATCTCAGCCTCAAGAGGAATTCCGCTTTCATCTATGAATTCCTTAAGAGAGTCCTTTCTTTCAATCACCATGATGCCACCGAGTTTCCTGTCTCTCAGCATGATGGCAGAGTTAACAATTCGAGAGATTTCTTCCATTCCCCCTCTTGGATACAGTCTTTTGAAGAAACTCGTTTTTCCAATCGCAGCGAGCACCTTCCTGATCTCTGGCTGAAAAATAACTATCAATGCTATCAGGGCGATGGATTCAATCTGTGCCATTATCCAGTTGAAAGCCTCAAGGTGGAGAAAACTTGCAATAACAGCCGCGATGACTATGAGGACAATTCCCCAGAAAATGTAAGACGCCCTTGTCCCCTTGAAAGGTTTTAATGTCTCATAGGTAATAAACCAGACGAGGAGGATATCTATTAAGTCTTTTACTCTGAAGGTCAGGAAATCCATTTCACCTTGATTTTAATGGGGATTTCAAACCCATTCAAGAATCAGTGTTTAAATGCAGTTGTGAGAGCAGGTGGGCCCACGCACTTCGTGCGTGGGGGAAGGATGGGAAGGGGGATTTTTCTATCAGGTTCTTTAAATATTGAAAAACCAGTCATGGGATTTTACAATTGATTATTATGAAGCTATCCAAAATTGTTATTTTGGTGACCGTTTTTTTGCTTACATCATCCTGCCTGAAAAAACCCGGAATTCCTCAATGGAACTCAACTTACAGTTTTCCCATCCTGCACGACACACTGCGAGTATGGGATATGCTCGGGGACACGAATCACATTGTCGTTGGCCCTGATTCGCTTTTAATGTTTAATGTTTCATCCGATATCGACACTATCTATCCCGCTGAAGATATGAAGATTTCGAATATCGACACATCTATCCGGGCTGGATTTGGCAGGCTCGTGGTTCGCAACATCACTTCCAACGGCATAAGAATTTCATGGGGAGACTTCCCCCTTCCCGACTCCATATTAGACACGATCAACAACCATGTTAACGATTCAATCAGAATTTTCCTCCCCACGATTTTACCTGACACGGTTACAGACACCACCGATACGCTTACAAAATTTGACTGGGCCGGAATTAATTACGCAAGTATTACGGTACACTTCGAAAATAACTTTCCAGTAACAATCTCTCCTTACGAGATATGGCTTTATTCTTTGAACGATTTCGGAGACACAAGTTTGGTTTTCCACGGAAGAATCAATAGTATTGGACCATACGACATTATCGATACAACACTGATAATTGACAGCATATACACTACAAATAACCTCAGGTTTATCGAGTATATGGGAGTTCCAGGTGGAGACAGCGTTTACGTTTCGGCAAGAAACAACTTTTTCGTCCAGGTAACACTTGATTCAATCGTCGTAGACAGCGCGAGAGCCTTTTTCCCGGGCTTTAACGTCAGTGATACCTTCAATATAAATCCGACCTTCGAACAGGGCCAAATTGACACAGTTGTTCTTGACTCAGGTCATATTTATCTCGATATTTACAATCCTCTCTTGGTTGATCTTTACGTCAATATGTCGAGCGACAACATTTTGTCCGGCAGAGCTCCATTTGACACTACCATCCATATTTTGCCGGACAATACAACTTCTTTTTCACTGGACCTTGGGGGTAGGTCCATTGTTTTCGGAGACTCAGGGCTAACTTTTATCGTCTCAACAAGTATAGATTCACAGTGGATCGAAATTCGAAAATACGATTCCGTGGAAGTAAATCTATCCTCGGATACGGTCTCTGTAAACTACTTCTCCGGGGTATTCGACTCTGTAGAATCCGACATACCTGAAATTGACACAACTCTCGATATTCCAGACACACTAAACATACATTTGACACATGTTTACCTGACCGGAAGCATCGTTCAGACGTTGAATTTTGCTCCCGAGGCCAATTTAACAGCCACAGTAATAAATGTAAACGGGGATACAGTGTCTCAAACCTATCAGTTGCAATTAAGGAGAGGAAGTCCAAATAACCCTTCAATCACACCAATAAATCTTGACATTGGAAATCTCTTCTGGTCAGTTCCACAGGAAGTACGTATTTCCGGAAACGTTTTAATAGACGGTCGTGGCTCAGCCTATCGAGATGACTGGGTTACCGGGCACGTCGAGATCACGGTACCTTTCTCCGTCGTGTTTTCACCTGATACTGTGATCTCGGATACATCAATTGACTCACTGGAAGTAGATAGCACTTTAATTGACCGTTTCCAATCAGGCACTCTTTTCATCAGGTTGAGGAATCGAATTCCTCTCGGATTTTCTGCGAAATTCAACATGATATCAAACTGGGGAGATACACTGACGAAAAGCTTTACTATTCCTCCAGCACCCCATGACGTTAATGGATTTGCGACAGGAGAGAAGGATACAACTATTGCATTTACTCTGACACATGACGAAGCCATAACCTTTGAAGCTCCAGAGCAAACTTCATGGATAGAGATTTACATTCCCCAAACAGATACCGTATCCATCAGAGCCTCTGACTACATAAAATTTGATGTCCTGGGCAAGGTTACAGCCCGAATGGGAGAGTGAGATATGCAGGTTATTTTAATACTTCTAAGTTTCTGGGCATTTAACGCGAGAGGAATAGGTCTCGCAGGTTCCCTTACAGGTTCATCTGCTGGGCCGCAAACCGGATATTACAATCCCGCTATGCTTTCTCAGGGGCATGGAACCTCACTCTCCATTCTCTTCGCTGGCGAACTGGTGGGTAACAGCGCGTTTAGTATTACCGATATAAACAAATATTTCCAGAAAAACAAGGTGCTCAACGAATACGATAAAAGGCACCTGCTTTACCGGATCGGCAATGAACCTCTCAATATCATAGACAGAACAGAAATCTCTTTGCTTGGATTCAAAACATCTGGTTTCAGCATTGCACTTGAGGGACTTGGAGAGGCTGATTTAAACCTCTACAGAGAGATTTTTGAAATAGCTCTAAACGGGGCAGGGATAGGAGATACCTTCCACTTTACCAATTTGACCAACTATGGCTCCGCCTACGCCTCCCTTGACCTCGCTTTCTCTCACGGATTTAATACCATGCAACTTGACCCATTAAGAAAATTTTTCTTCGGTATTGGTTTCAAAGCATTAAGAGGGATAGTTTATGCAAACGTAGACCACTCGGATATGACCCTGAGCATAGATAGCAATTACATTCACGTGGACGGAAATGGACGTCTTATTACCTCAATGGGTGGCACCGGAATGGCCCTTGATATAGGCATTGGCTTCGAGGCACACAACTGGTCTTTTGGTCTCAGCATCCAGAATCTTTATTCAAAAATTCACTGGTCTGTCGCAGATTCGGCCGTCTATTTTCTCGTAGAATCTGACTCCTTTACAGTTGCTGACCTTGTAGACAACCCGGACACCATTATCACTGATTCCAGTTGGGCTGAACCCATAGAACCTTTTGACACAAAACTTCCGAGGACTTTCAGAGCAGGTATCTCGACACATTTTTACAATGGGAAAATACTTGCCTTCGCCGATTTCGTGCACAGATCTTCCAAATTTTATAATGAAAATAAGCTGGGGCTTGCCACAGAACTTAGATTTGTCAGATTTTTACCCTTGAGATTTGGAGTTGCATTAACAAATAGAGGAAACTATTACACCACCGGTCTCGGGGTAAGAATTTCATCCTTTTCCATTGATCTTGGCATGGCCTTTTACAGGGGACTTTTTAATGGGGCAAAGGGACTAAAGGCGGGGGTTGAACTTGGGGTCGGTTTACCGTAAGATGGTTGACAGTTTGGCGTTGAATGCTCGATTTTAGAAAAGGTAAAAAAATAAAACAAGGAGGAGTAATATGAAGAAGGTCGTAGCACTTGCAGTAATACTAACAAGCGTGCTGGGCATGGGCCAGGTCCAGGCCAAGAAAAAGTTCATCACCCTTGGTGCAGGGTGGGTGACAGGTGTGTACTATCCACTGGCTGGCGCAATGTCCAGAATAATGTATCTATACGAGCCTGAGTTCAGACTCACAGTTGAGTCCTCAGGTGCATCTGTCGCGAATGCAAGGCTTATTCGCGACAAAGAAGTTGATATGGCTATTCTGCAGAACGATATTGCATACTATGCATATACAGGGACAGAGGTATTCAAGAACGAGAAACCCGCTAAAAACATGAGGGGTGTACTTGCCCTGCATAAAGAAACAGTTCACATTGTTGCAAGAAAGGATGCAGGAATCAACTCACCTGCAGACCTGAAGGGCAAGAAGGTTGCCGTAGGACCTCTGGGCAGTGGAACAGAGGCAAATGCAAGACAGATCCTTGGTGTCTATGGCCTCACATTCAAAGATATCAAGCCTGAGAGACTCAAGGCTTCTGAGGCTGCTGATTTCTTGAAGGATGGAAGAATTGATGCTGCATTCTTCACAGTAGGTCAGGGTGCAGCTGCAATCATGGACGTTTCCATCATCACCCCAATCAAGATCGTCCCCATCGACGATGCCCACTTCAAAATGCTGACCAAGAAGTATTCATTCTATGCAAGAGACACAATCAAACCCGGCGTTTACAAGGGCGTTGACCAGCCTGTACCAACAGTGGCTGTGAAGGCTCTCCTTGTTGCGAGAAAGGGACTGCCTGCTGAGGACGTTTACAAATTCCTCAAGGTGCTCTTTGCGCACATTGACCTTCTCCACAAGGCACATGCGAGGGCAAAATCCATTACACTCCAGACAGCCCTCGAGGGTATGTCAATTCCTCTTCATCCAGGTGCAGAGAAGTTCTACAAGGAGAAGGGAATACTTAAGTAAAAAGGTGTGATTTTTTGAAGAGAGGGGGG
>JALXCE010000185.1:0-1517 GCA_026991055.1 Caldifarciminota bacterium
ACCTGTGGATTACCATATTTTTTGTGGATATTCCACTTATCCTGGTCGGGCTGAGGATTAAAGAGGGGCTTGAGCGAAGGAAATTGAAGAAATATCTTGATTTCATCAAGATTCCGATAATGTTTGTTTTGATAGCAATTTATCTTGGAGGATGAAAAAATTGGAGCCTTTGATAATCGCCCACAGGGGATTTTCAGGGAAGTATTACGAAAATACGCTAAAAGCATTTAATGCAGCCATAGAGGCAGGTGCAGATTACATTGAATTTGACATTAACCGCACAAGGGACAACGAAGTAATCGTGGTGCATGACTACTCCATATCACTGGAAGATAACTGCAGAATTCCGTCTTTAAGAGAGGTGATAGAATCTTTCTCGGGCAGAATCAAATTTTATATCGAAATTAAGGACCGCAAGATTGTTGACCCGCTTTTAAAAACGCTATCAGATTTTCCAGACGATGATACGGTAATAGCCTCCTTTGATCATTATGCCCTGAGACAGGTTAAAGAAAAGTCCCCACATATCAAGACTTCTGCGCTTTTTGCTGATGTGATAATTGATCCAGTACCCACACTTGTTGCACTGGATGCCAACTATTTCCATCCATGCTGGGAGGAGAGGAGTCCGGAGCCGTACGAACTTATTGATGAGGAGTTCGTCGCATACCTCAATAACCTTGGTTTTGGAACCATATCCTGGGCTGAGGATAGACCTGAGGTGATAAAGAAGTTGATGGATAAAGGATTTAATGCCATTTCCACCAACAGACCTGACCTTGCTTTTGAAATTCGAAAGGAGAAGATCAGTCGGTGATAAGGACAGATGAATTTGATTTTGAATTACCGTCCGAGCTTATAGCACAGTTCCCCTCACCCCGACGCTCCGAATCTCGTCTCATGGTCTTAAAACGTGAGCCTTTTGAAATTCAGCACCTGAAATTTCGGGATATTGTTAAATTCTTCAATCCCGGTGATGTTCTTGTTTTGAACAAAAGCAAGGTGATCAAGGCACGAATATTTGGCAGGAGAGCCGGAACTGGTGGTAAAGTGGAGCTCCTCGTCACTGAAATTAGAGACGAGAATTTATTCAGAGCACTTGTAAAACCAGGTAGAAAGGCACGCGTGGGTGAGATTATTGTTCTTGAAGGTGGGGTCGAGGCCAGGGTTCTCGAAAGGTTTGAAGACGGCTCCCGGCTCTTTGAGGTCAGTGGCAAAATTCTTGAAATTCTTGATAATTACGGCCATGTTCCCCTTCCTCCTTACATCCGACGGGAGGATACACCCCTGGATGAGAAGCGCTACCAGACGGTTTTTGCAGAGGTTCCCGGCTCCATTGCCGCTCCCACAGCGGGTCTGCACTTTGAAGAGCCTATTCTTGAGGCATTGAGAGAAAAGGGAGTTGAGATAAAATTCATCATCCTTCACGTGGGACTTGGCACGTTTAAACCCATAAAAACAGAGACCGTAGAGGAGCACAGGATGGACAGGGAGTATATTGAAATTCCTGAGGATAC
>JALXCE010000185.1:1527-5894 GCA_026991055.1 Caldifarciminota bacterium
CTGTTACCCGTTCCCTTGAAACCTGGAAATTCGGGAAGCGCCCTTCACCGGGCTACACAGACCTATTCATATATCCGGGATTCAAATTTGATGTCATTGATGCCCTGATCACCAATTTTCACCTTCCGCGTTCGACGCCAATTCTCCTTGTCTCAGCCTTTGCTGGGTGGGATAAGATAAAAAAGGCCTACGAGGAGGCAATCAGGCTGAGATACAGGTTCTTCAGCTATGGGGATGCCATGCTTATAATTTAGCCCAAAAGAGGAGGTCTGTTTTATGAAGGTTTCCATGGTAATTCCCACCTATTGGGGACGTCCTAAGAATGTTGGACGTCTGCCCGGTGATGCAATTTTTGATCACCCCACACCTCTGGATGAAGATGGCACGCTCGGTCGCACCCTGCGGAGCCTCGAGATTTTAAAAAATAAGGATTTTGACCTTCATATAATCGTGGTCCCAACGGCCCGTGAAATTTACAGTGAGGCTTATGAAAAGGTGAAAAGGATTGTGCAGCAAAATACACCCTCTGGCATTGAAACTCATCTTTTCGGCCTCGATGATGTTGAGAATCTGAAGGCAAAATTTCCGGGATTTGATGAAATTCTGAAGCTTCAGGGATACTCCGATGTCAGAAATATGTGCGTAATCTCACCCCACCTGCAGGGTGCTGAAATCATCATTTTTATTGATGACGACGAAGTCTTTGAGGACCCGGAATTTGTGGACAGGGCCCTGGAATTTATTGGGGAAGAGAGAAATGGCACCGAGATATGGGCAAAGGCAGGCTATTATCTTCAGCCAGACGGTGATTACATGCTTAAAAAAGACTTTCGTCCCTGGATGAAATACTGGAATCAGTATGAAGCAATGAACGAAGCGTTCAAGAACTACATCAGCTCCCCGGGCAGGCTAAAGGTTACACCCTTTGTTTTTGGTGGCAACATGGTGCTCCACAAAGAGGTTTTTACCAAAATCCCATTTGACCCACAGGTTCCCCGCGGTGAAGATATAGATTATCTCATAAATGCACGCTTTTTCGGGTACAAATTCTTCATTGACACCAAGCTTTCCATCAAACATCTACCGCCGCCCAAGCCCCATCCTGTGTGGCTTCAGCTCAGAGTAGATTTCGAAAGATTTGCCATTGAAAGGGAAAAGCTAAATCGGCAGGAGAAAATCTGGGGTATTTTCGAGGTAAAACCCGAGGAGCTTGATCCCTATCCCGGTGTATTCCTGAAGGATGATCTTGAAGAGAAGATGATTAGAGCCTCAGAGATTCTCGCCCTCGAGTATCTTGCAGACGGCAGAGGTGAGGATGCAAAGGAATGTCTTGAGAATATGAAAATTGCCCACGAGAAGAGTTTCTTGAAAGGCAATCCCTTTGAAAACATGATCGAGCTCCAGCGAAAATGGGTGGAGCTCATGGATTTAATCGAGCAGAGCCGCTAAACAAGGAGTTTTATACCTGCGACAAGCAGAATTGCCATTATTACTTTTTCAAAAACCACAGGAGAGATTTTCCTGACAAAAGATTTGCCAGTTAGTGCGGCTATTACCGCAACTATTATCAAAAGACCTATTACGGGAAGATCATTTCCGCTTATGAGTGAGTATCTGGAGAAGATCACGATTTTTATTAGATTTATTAGAATTGCACTTAGTGCCATAGAGCCGACAAAACGTTCCTTTCTGAGGCCAAGGTGAAGGAAAACTGCAGCCTTTATTGTTCCTCCACCGGAACCGACCATGCCTGCAAGAAGACCGTAAACAAGGCCACTAATGACCACGGTTAAATTGGAGATTTTTATCTTCCGGGTAAGGCCAAAGAAAGTGTCCATCACATACAGTAGAACCACAATTCCGAGGATTTTCTCGACTGTTTTCGCAGGAATAAATACCATTCCAAATGCGCCAACCAGAACACCAGGAACAGCACCGAGCCATATAAGATTGACAAGCTTCCAGTCCACATATTTTTTAAAAACGACGAATTTTGTGATATCGCTGACAAGATAGAAAACAGTGACGAGGGCTATTACCTTCTTAACCGGGATAAAAAGAACCGATAAAGGAATAATGAGGAATGAGCCTCCCATCCCAAAAGTAGAAGATATCACCCCTCCTGTGAACGTGATGACGAGAAATATTATCTCATCTATTATCTCCATCTAAAAAGCGTAGGTATGCAGAGATGGTATTCCGAGAAGTTTCGCAAGCCAGTTGACACCCAAAAATGTGAATATCATTGCTACGAACCCGAGGATGTTGAGGAAAGAAGCAAAGTTCCGGCCAAGCTTCGGAGTAACCTTCGCGTGCAAATATCCAGCAAAAATTAACCAGGTAATGAGCGACCAGGTCTCTTTGGGGTCCCATGCCCAATAGCCGCCCCATGCATCTTCTGCCCAGGCCGCACCCGAGAAAATTCCGAAGGTCAGAAATGGAAAGCCGAAAAGTATGAGGTTATAAGCCATCACGTGGAATCTTTCCAACTTCCTGACATCGAGGTCATAACGAGTACCTCCACCTCTTCTAACGATAGGCCTTAAAATGAGATAGACGACTTCAACGGCAAATGCTGTGACAAAGTAGGCATAGGATGCAAATGCACCCATCACGTGAATCTCAAACCAGTAGCTTTGAAGAGCCGGTGGCAGAGGCTTTGTCGTATAGGGAAGCTTTGTGTAGGCAAAGATCAATGAGCCAAGCACCACGGGAAGCACTATCGCACCTGCAAGATAAACGTGTCTCCTCCATTCAACTATAATGTATGCAATCACCGCTGACCACGCAAACCATGAAATAGCCTCGTATAGGGTCTGCAGGGGTGCATGACCGGCATCTATCCACCTAACAATAATGAACAGTGTGTGCACTCCAAAGGCAAAGAGCAGAATTGACCGCGGGACTATGGGCCTGAGTTTTCGGGGAGCTATGAAGTAAACAAGGTAAAAGACAAACGCCACGCCGTAAAGCACGATATAGGCGAGGTATAGAAACCGCTCAAAGCTCATAAAAGCTCCTCCCATTTGATCTCTTTACCCTCTGCAATGACCATCTCGGGCCTTGCTGATAATCTGAATGGATCATCGTTCCACAGGATTAGACTCGCAAGCTTTCCTTCCTCAACTGTTCCAAGCACATCATCAATGCCAAGAATTTTTGCATTTCTCCATGTTATTATGCTCAATGCTTCCTCCTCACTCATTCCAAAGAACAGGAAGTTTCTCAAGGAAACGAATAGCAATTTGGTCATAATAACCGGATGGTCCGTCATCAGGCCGAAGAATAGCCCAGAATCAATCAATAATTTAGCGTTGTAAATTCTTTCATGCTTTAGCTCAACCTTGTATGGGAATGACTCAAGGGGACCGTAAATAGCGTTTATTCCGGCATCCCTCAGTGCCTGGAAGATTTCTATTTCATGAATATCACCAAGGTGTTCCGCTGTTGCCTTAAATCCGAATTTTTTGACCAGCTCAATCAAGTAGAGCACGTCATCGGCTTTGTGAACATGGACTTTGGCCGTCTTCTTGCCTTCTAAAAGTTCAAGGATAGCCTTCTCCACGTCGTTAAATTCAAGCATGTAGAGCTCTTCGGTGAGCCTCTTTTTCTCCATATACTCGTGATAGTCAAGCTCTCCTTTTCTGAATTTCTTTTCAAGCTCAGCAAGCTCCTTTTTCTTCTGTAATTCGGTCTTTTTCGCCTTTCTTCTAACATCTTCGAATTTTGCTTCAAGATGGGCATAAACACCCATTCTTGTGTTGAATCTCGTGCCCCTCCAATCCAGAGTGGAGCGAGGATTGAATCCAAGTGCCATTTTGAAACCGTAATCCTTGAAAAGACCGTCTTTCCTTGATTTTGCAAAGTTTCTGATAATAACCGCGCGGCCGCCAAACACATTTCCGCTACCAGGAATCACACAACTGTAAAGGACACCAAACTGCACAGCCTCTTTAAAGGCATGGTCATCAAAATATATGGAATTTAGCGGATTTAAAAGCGGTGTGAAAATGTCCGAAATATCGTTTGCCTCGCTCTCGGTGTATGGTTCACCGGCCCTGTCCATACCAATATGACTGTGTCCATCAATAAAAGCCGGTGTAATAACAGGGAATGAGCCTACAAGCTCACCATCAGGCTGCTTATCTCCAACATATACGATTTTGTCGTTTTCGACACCAATATAAAGATTCTCTAAAAATTTTCTGCCATTGTGTAACTTTTTTGCGTGATAAACCTTCATGATGTTAACCTCCTGGACTAATTTTCAATTAATTTCAAAATCTCCTGTTTCTTCTCCATGGTTGCATTATAACCCAACTCAAACGCATGTTCACCCTTATCATAGTCAAAAAGGCCAATGCTTG
>JALXCE010000186.1 GCA_026991055.1 Caldifarciminota bacterium
TATGGGTAATGTCAAGAATCTACTATCAATAACGTAACACTACATAAAGAAGTGGTAAGTTGAATGAAATGCGCTTTATTTCAAAAAATCTTTTTTAAAAATCCTCCTTTCGTGTCAAAGATGAGTAAAGACGTGTTATGCATAATGTCAAGTAGTTTTTAGAATATTGCAAAATATGACCTTTTTCGATCATTTCCCATAGAGATCTTTTGCCAATAAGACAGAATTTCGAAAAATTTCGGTTGTGTACATGCTAATTTAATAAACAAAGGGAGAGAAATCCTTCTGCTTAAATAATCTATTTACGAGGATGTGATTGAGAAATGAGAACAACTAATTCTCTTGAAAAATCACTAATTTTTATCAAGTAAGATAGGAAATGTTTGATCAGGTTTTTTTCAGTTTCTCCGCAAGTAAGGGGAAATGATACTTGTTAAGAACATATTTGAATAAACCCAATTGGGAAATTTTTAAGTCTCATTTGTGCATAGGAATCAAAGGGAAATCCTTCATCCTGTCAGAAAAAAACTTCCCTATAAAGGAGATTATCACCTGTACTTTTACCCCCTCTCCCCACATTTTTTATCTACGAGGAGAGGGGGTGCCTTTGAAAAATCTCATCTAAAAATCTATCTTCAAATTCCTTCCCAGTTCAAAGGCTTTTTTGTTTACCTCGATGGTCTTTTTGGGGACGCGGTTTGTTATTACCCTGATCCACACATCCTCTGGAATATCAAAAAACTTTGAGGCCACACCGAGCATGATTGTGTTGGCAACTCGAGGATTCCCAAGGTTGTTAGCCATATCAATCGCATCAACTACCACTAAGTTAGCGTACTTTTTGATAGTATCTTCAATATTCTCCGGATAAGTATCTTCACCGGCTGTCACGGGCAGCGGGATAATTTCCAGGTTGTTCATAATTACGATTCCATCTTTTGGCTTAAGATAGTGTAGGTATCGAAGAGCTTCGGCTTTCTCGAACGCAAGGATAACGTCACATGTTCCTTGCTCAATCAATGGGGAATAGACCTTTTCAGAAAATCTAACGTGAGAAACCACGTCACCACCACGCTGGCTCATTCCGTGCACTTCACTTTTCTTTACGTCGTATCCTGCTTCCATAGCAGCAAGCGAAAGGAGCTCAGACGCCAGGATGATTCCCTGGCCTCCAACACCGGAAACGATCACATTATATCCCTTTTTCATATTCATCCTCCGGGTGAATTGCGTCATAAGGACATGTCTGGATGCAGAGGTCACAGCCCACACACAGAAGCGGGTCTATAAAGGCCTTGCCGTCCTTCCAGACAATAGCCGGACATCCCAGCCTGAAACAGTTGCCACACCTATCACCCTGACAGAGTTCCGGATCAACCACCTTCTTAGGATTCTGCTGCAATTTCTTCCACTCGTCAGGAAGGAGCACACATGGCCTGTCGGTAATGATAACCGATGGTCCCGGGTAATTGAGGGCTTCTTTCAAGGCCTTTCTCGTTGCTTTGAGGTCATGTGGGTCAACCACGTGAATGTCTTCAACTCCAATCGCCTCGGCAAGCTTAACAAAATCCAATTTCTTTGTGGGCTCACCCTTGATGGTTCTTCCTGTCGCGGGATGCGGCTGGTGCCCTGTCATCGCAGTGGTGTGGTTGTCAAGAATGATAACCGTGGAAAATCCCTTGTTGTAAACAATATCAATGAGCCCTGTAATTCCACTGTGAACAAAAGTAGAGTCTCCGATAACCGCAACAGACTTCCGGGCGGATTTCTCACCCCTTGCCATATTGAAGCCGTGAACACTGCTGACGGAAAATCCCATATCCACAGTTGTATCGATGCTCTCAATTGGCGGTAGCACCGCAAGGGTATAGCATCCGATATCCCCCATTACGTTGATTCTCTTCTTTTTAAGCTCAAAGAAAATACCCAGATGAGGGCATCCGGGGCACATGGCTGGAGGCCTTTTTACCGCTTTCTGAACAGGAATGGACTGAATATCTTCATCTTTCAGGGATTTCCTGACAATCTGGGGATTCAGTTCACCAATTTTTGGAATACGCTCTTTTCCGATTACGTCATGGTAGCCCAGAATCTTGATTTCTTCCTCGAGAAACGGTTCGAGCTCTTCCACCACGTAGATTTTTTTCACAAGTGATGCGAATTTTTTGAAAAGCTCATCAGGGAATGGGAAGGGCATACCCAGCTTTAAAAAGGTAGCGTCCGGAAATACCTCTCTTGCGTACTGATAGGCAATTCCAGATGTTACAATGCCAATCTCAGGACTTCCCTCTATAATCTGGTTGATTTCAATGGTGTTTGAGAGCTTCCGTAATTCTTCGAGTCTTTTTTCTAAAATCTCGTGTCTCTTTCTCGCGAAGGCCGGGATCATGGTGTATTTCTGCGGGTCTTTGTGGTACTCTTTGACGGCTACTTCTTTTCTTTCCCCAACTTCCACAATCCCCTTTGCATGAGAAATGCGGGTGGTGCTACGAACTATAAATGGTGTGTCGTACTTTTCTGAGAGCTCAAAAGCCATTTTAACAAAGCTGTAAGCTTCCTGCGAATCGGCCGGCTCCAAAAGAGGGATTTTGGCAAATTTAGCAAATCTTCTATTGTCTTGCTCGTTTTGCGAACTATGCATGCCCGGGTCGTCGGCAGAAATGATGACAAACCCGCCATTCACTCCCACGTAGGCAGAGGTCATAAGAGGATCAGCGGCAACGTTGAGTCCAACATGTTTCATCGCCACGAGGGCCCTTGCCCCTCCTATTGAGGCTCCGAGCATAGCTTCAAAGGCCACTTTCTCATTTGGAGCCCACTCGGCTTTAATTTCATTGTAAAAGGCAATATTTTCTAAGATTTCTGTGGAAGGGGTGCCTGGGTAGGCGGCCGCCACATGGCAGGCCGCCTCCCAGGCACCCCTCGCAATCGCCTCATTTCCTGAGAGTAGTAACTTCACCTTACTTCCCCTGTAATGCTTTCTCGTAGTACTCCTTCCACTTTGCCTCAAGATCCGGTGATTTTAGCGTCTCGAGAATATAATCGGTGTATTCTTTTGCAGATGCACCAGTTGGCCTTCCTGTTACTACAAGTTTCTTCTCAAACACACCGCAAATGTCGAGGGCCATCTCGAGTTTCTTCGCCTTCTCGTTAAAGCCGATGTGCTCAAGCATGAGAACAGCTGCTCTCATGAGTGAGCTCGGATCAGCGTATTCGGCACGTCCTTCCTTCACCATTCTTGTTCCTGAACCATGAATTGCCTCGAACATAGCGTAATGCCTTCCGATATTGGCACTTCCCGCTGTTCCAACACCACCCTGAATCTGGGCAGCCTCGTCCGTGATGATGTCGCCGTAGAGGTTGGGCAGAACGATGACCTGGAACTGATTCCTTCTCTGAGGGTCAATGAGTTTTGCCGTCATAATGTCGATGTACCATTCATCAGCGGTGATTTCGGGATAATCCTTTGCAATCTCTCTAAATACGAGGCTGAAAAGACCGTCAGTTGTTTTGATCACATTGGCCTTGTGAACGCCGGAAACCCTTGTTTTACCATTCTTCTTTGCATAGTCGAAGGCCATCTTGATGATGCGCTCTGCGCCGGGCCTTGTGATGACCTTGAAATCAAATGCAATCTCGTCTGTAGCCATGATACCTTTTGAACCAAGAATGTAAGCTCCCTCGGTATTCTCTCTGAAGAATGTCCAGTCAATTCCTTCCTGAGGGATTTTAACGGGTCTGACGTTCGCAAAAAGGTCAAGTGCACGTCTCAGATAAACATTCGCACTTTCAATATTTCCTCTTGGGTCACCTGCCTGTGGGGTCTCTGTCGGTCCTTTGAGGAAGACGTGACAGGTTTTGATCTGCTCGAGCACGTCATCTGGGACCGCTTTCATGTGTTTGAAGCGGTTTTCTATGGTCAGGCCCTCGATGTCAACGAGTTCGATTCGACCGGATTTGATCTCATCAGCGAGGAGATATTCGATAACTCTTCTTGTTTCGCGGGAAATGATAGGACCAATGCCATCTCCACCTGCAAATCCGATTCTTATTTTGTCGAGTTTTGTAAAGTCAGTCCATTCAGTGTCTTTTTTGATTTTCTCGACTCTTTCGATCTGCTCTTCGATAAGTTTTGCAAAATGCTCCTGAGCCTTTTTAATAAGCTCTTCTTTATTCATTTTAGACCTCCTTGTGAAAGAATTTGTTGTATTTTCAAGACCTTTCATAGTATAAATTTGACCAACTGTCATATCAATGACCCAGAGGAACTTATCTGTGGTGAGTTGAGGGTTATATTTTTACGGGTGAGCATCAACTAATACTTGGGGGAGAGGGCAACATCTTGAATTTTTCAATTTCCAAGCAGAATGCCTCCACTCTGAAATCTCTCCCCCGCAAGTGGGGGAAGGTGGAATTTTAGAGGTTTTTTGCTGGAAAATGGAGCTTGTATGCATATTTGTCTCTTGGCTTCAGGGGTAATTTCTCTCCTCCGACAGGATTTGACTGCGAGGGAATGGATTTTTGACCTGCGCTCCGAAAGTGGCAGAAAAAAGCTAACGCTAAAACCCTCCCACTCCCTCAAAAAAAATTCTCTCAAAAAATTCCTTGCTTCAAAAAACTTTCCCCAATACCTCCATCCACACCCAAGAAACACCACTCCCTCACGGTATCGGGGGTTTGCCCATGATGATTCGGCGTCGCATGGTGTGGATGACGGCAAGGGTTATACCAATTGCCCCGGTAAGCACAGGGTCCTCGGCAAAATCAAGGAATATCCCCGCAAGAACAATTGAAATCACACCACCCACACCTGTAGCCCAGAAACTGTAATCCCCAAAATTCCAGGTTTTCTGCTCAAGAAAATTGGGTAGCTTTCTCATGCCAAATTTAAACCAGTCATAGAGAAAAGCAACTCCAAGTGGCAAAAGCACAATGAGCTCAAGAATTCCCTCAAAAAGCATCCCCTTTACGTAGTACCACCTGTAAAAGTGGAAACCCCACAGCGGAAACCAGATGAGCCCTATGATCAAATTAAGAAGACTGTTTCGCACGCTTCTTCTTCCTCTTTTTCTTCTCAAGTAGTGCATAAAATCCATAGGCCATCAGCATCAAACCGATCAGGTACACAGGCCAGTTGAATTTCTGCGGCACAAGGCCAATAAATCCCTCTTTCCCCTCAATCCTCAGCGTATTGATGGAAATCTCAAGAAATGCGTAAAGGTCAAAAAGCCCACCTATTAAAATTGTTGCAACTGCCTTGGGCGAAAAAGTAGGCTCCGAATCTTTCATCAGGATAATTCCCGGCACGATCACAAAGAGCAGCGCAATCAAAACCGGGGTAATCACAGGCCCAAACCACGGAAGAGGAATCAGGAACAAGATATCCCATTCAAATAAGCTACGTGGCCATCCGATGGTCACATAGAGCCAGACGTAATAGAAAATATCCCAGACTCCCCATGCATAGAGAAATCCCATCAATCCCTGCTTTAGATTCTTTGTGGAAAGCATTCCAGCGGCAAAGAGCATCACCAGCGTGGCAAGCTCCCTTCCAAGCTCGATGTAGTAATCAAACATGGTGAATACCTTCGCAGGGAATATGTCCAGGATATTCGCTGGATAATAAAGCTCCCTTAAATAAACAACCACCGCTGCCTCAACATAGGCCATTGCCACTGCAAAAAGGCTTAAATAGAATATTCTCTTAAATCCACGCATTTCTCCCTCCCGGATACATACTCAAAAGCCTGTTGGTTTGTTTATGAAATAAACCTCAAGCCCAAATTTTTCCTCAAGGTGCCTTCCAAGTGCCCTAACACCTAAGGTCTCAGTTTTATAGTGTCCAC
>JALXCE010000187.1 GCA_026991055.1 Caldifarciminota bacterium
CTTTTTTGAAATATTGGATTTTGTTAGAAGAGAAGTATATTGGGAGGTAGCCCCTGAAATTAATTGTGTGGTAGGTAAATTTGAGGAAACGGTATCTTTTCGGGTAGATTATTTTTGACGAAGATCGCGTTGTTGACACTATTTGAAACATGTCTTAATAATATTCACATGAAATATGTGAAACTTCTGGTTGTTGTTTTCGTATTTCTATCGTCGTGTGAAATTGTGCCCTCACCACAGCCTTTCAACTACTATTTCCCGCTCGATAAAAGTCCCAAAAGCTCAAAATTCCTTTCCACTGCATATTTTCACTGGCCGTACAATAAATACGGTGTACGAGTACCTAAAGATACCATCCTTTACATACAGGACCTCAGTCCTACCGGAATAAAATTTGGATTAGTGGGAACTGCCAGGAGTGGAAAAGTTCTGTTCATGGCTTCTCCAAGGATAGAATTTGGTCAGTTTGTTGAACGTGAAAGCAAATTCGGTCTGGGAGACAGCGGCATCTCCATTGTGGGAACGGAAAAATATACCGTTCCCTATCTTGGCTTACACGTTTATCTTGCCGCTCAATACACGACCACACACTTTATACTGGGCATGGGGAGTAGCTCGCTGAGTTATAACTTTATGGTACCCAGAGTTTCCTGGCCTATAAGTTTCGCAACAGATGCTGATCTTTTCCATCTCTACCAATTTTTCGTGTTCGGTAACAAAAAAATCAAGTTCTTTTTCGGCCCTCACTGGCATGTATTTCAAGCATCCTCTGGAATCAATGTGGGGACCGTTTTCTTCAATAAAGGGAAAGAGAAAATGCGAGTCCTCTTAGGTGTATCAATGAGTAAAGACTCGACTTATACCAAATACAACGTCTATCCTTATGCTTTCAATGCTGCAATCTGGTATATCCCTTAATCCATATACCTTGCACCGTTGATATCCACCACCTCACCATCAACGTAATCATTTTCAATAAGGAAAACGACCACGTGTGCGATTTCCTCAGGAGTGGCAATCCTCCCAATCGGGGTAATTTTTGCAAGTCTATCTTTTACATCATCCGGGATCATCTCCGTATCCACAGGACCCGGTGCCACTGCGTTGACTGTAATCTTTCTCGGGGCAAGCTCAGAGGCAAGGGCAAATGTGAATCCGATTAGCCCCGCTTTTGAAGCGGCATAATGCACACCCGCGACACCCCCCATCTTTCCAGCTATCGACGAGATATTCACAATCTTTCCACCATCTGGAATGTGCGGGAGCGCGGCCTTTGTCACAAGAAATGCACCCTTTAAATTGATATCCATGAGCCAGTCCCATTCCTCCTCAGTAATCTCAAAAGTCGTGAAATGGTCTGGAAAGACACCTGCATTGTTTACAAGAATGTCAATTTGACCAAACTTTTCAACGAACTCTCTAACCATCCTCTCCACCTCATCCCTCTTTGAAACGTCAGCCTTAAAAATTTCAGCCTGCACACCGGCCTTTAGAACTTCATTTTTAACCTGCTCCGCGTCAGTCTTCCTTGCCCTGTAGTTTATCCCTATATTTGCTCCCTTTACTGCAAGACTCAGTGCAATGGCCCTGCCGATGCCCCTCGAGGCACCTGTTATTAATGCATTCTTACCTTTAATCTCCATTTTATCACCTCCCTAAAATTATAGAAATTCCCCCAACTAAAAGGATATAGAGCACTATGAGCTTAAATTTCACCTCATCCACCCTCCTGTGGAGCTGTTCACCGAAAAATAGGCTCAAAGCCACCACAGGCAGCAAGATAGCTGTTTTAAAAGCCACCGAGACATCGAGGATATGAATAAAAACGTATCCTCCAAGGAGCAGAATGTCCATGATGATCCAGAGGAGTGAGAGAGTGCTTCGGAATGTGGATTTGGATTTATTGAGTTTATTGAGAACATAGACCACGAGGGGGCCACCGGAGGCGTACATACCTTCGACGACACCGGCGAGGAAAAGGAGAGGGGGTGCCTGCCGCTTCGCGGCAGGCACCCCCTTCCTGAAATTCACAAGCTCAAATGTCGCAAGGCCCACAACAAGAATCCCCAGTAAAACCCTCGAATCCCCCGCATAACTCTTAAAAATCTCAAATCCAATAATTGACCCTGCAATCATGAGCGGCAAAATCCTTCTGAACAGTAGACCGAAATCCACAAATTCCCCATGTTTTGCAACAATATAGATGTTCAAAAGCAGGTCAAGTAAAACCAGCACGGGCAGGATTGTTTTTATGGGGTAGAAAAAAGAACCAAAAGTCACGGCAAGGATGATACTCCCAAACCCTGTCATTGCCTGAATCGTGTAAGAGAAAAGTATGATGAGCGCTAAGAGCACAAATTCCATCAAAATCTTGGCGGGCCCCAGAGCTTTACCACTTTAATACTCGCAAAAATCACAAGTCCAATGGCCGCAAAAACCATAGTTGTAAACAGGGTACTCCATTTCCACCAGAATGGGCCATTTATGATGACCGTGAGCCCACCGATTATGGGCACCACTAAAAGATTCATTATCCCGATCTCTTTGGCAACCGGTGAATTGAACTCAGGGTCAACTATTCTGAGGAGCAAAAGACCACTTGAAACGGTCCCTGTAACTGTCCCGTAAATGGCGGCAATCCTTTCAAGATTGTAGGATGGCAGCCTTTTACCCAGGAATACCACGACAATAGTGGTGAGGACACCTGCCGTGATAGAGATGAGCAGCAAAGGAACCACGTGTTTTGCCACGATGGCGATCTGGATAGCTGTTCCTGTTGCAACAATCAAGAAGTCAACCGATGCCCCTGTAATTCTCCGCTGAATTCCGGGATCAATCAGGTACTCGACTCCCAGCATGGAGATGATTTTTCTCACGATGTATGCAAATGCCATGCCCACGATAAAGAAGAACCCCCATGCCATTTTCGCATAGTCAGCCGGGAAATGTGGGGCAAGAAATCTGATGAAGTAGTAAGTGATGAGATAAACCAGTCCCACGAGGGCAAGGTGGAATGCCACAGTATCAACATTTGCTGGATGCATGGTCGTTTTGCCCGCACATTTTTTCTCGCTCTCACTTTTATAAAATCCCCTGTAAAATTCCTCACCAAGGTCACCACCCTTTGCAAGTCCCTTTCTAATCCCCCAATTGACAAGTGGCACACCCACGAAGAATGCAAAGAGAAAACCGATGGTGGCAAAGGAAAGACCCACAGTGGCTGCTCCCTGAAAGCCAAAGGTTTCCCATACTTTGCCAAAGGAAAGGGCTTCCCCTGGCCCTTCGTTAAATCCGAGGGCCGTCAAAAACCCAAAGGATGGATGAATGTGACTGCCCATCACAAGAAAAGCAAAAACAATCAAGCCACCGATAACCGTCTGGAGAGGGAAGGTAACCCCTTGAACAAGTGCCATCCAGAGAGAGCCCCTGAAGATTTCTTTTCCCATCTTATTTTCATGCATTAAGGGCGGGGTCAATCCAATGGAGATAAATGAAATATTGAAAAAGTGGTAAGCGAATGCCTGGACGGTTTCCTGGCTCATATGCACGAGCCCGGAATTCAGAAGAATCAAGCCATAAATTCCACCGATAAGCGAGCTCGGGAAGAGGTATTTCTGGAAAAATTTGACCTTCGCGCGGGTAATTATTCCGAGGACAAGCATAAATGAAAGGAATGAAAATACCAGTATCCCCTCAAAAGGGAAGGGTGTTTTCATAGAGCTTCCTCCTTTTTATCTAAAGGTCATGTTTGTAAATTCGATTAGTAGCTCTTCCCTCAGTTGTGGAGGGAGTTCGTTTAAAACCTCATTTATAGGCGCAAATCTATCGGGCAGTTTTCCTCCCTCAAGCCCGGCAATTTTCATGAGCTTGAAGAGGGTATCTCCCTTTAAACCCATAGTTTTCACAACGGCAAGCATAGGTTTGACCTTTTTAAGAAGTGTGCCCGAAGGCAACTTCTTTGCCCTCTCAATTGCCTGTGAGAGGTCTTCTAAAAACTCATCGATTTTGAAAACGTTTGAATAATTAATTGAAAGATGAATGTGCTCTCGGGATTTACCGTATTTGAGGGCGGGCTGGATATACCAACCCATGTGATTCATTTCATCAATAATGTTGAATATGTTGACCGTACTTGAGGTGAATGCAATAAGCGTCATTTCAGGCTTTGTGATAAGCTCGAGGTCTGGATGATTTTCGATAAAATTCACCACTTTCTGGACGGCTTCTAATTTTCTTTTTGCAAACTCAAGGTAGCCCTCTTTACCGATGAAATTCAGGGTTGCCCATGCCGCGGCAAGGGGACCTCCGCTTTTTGTGCTCTGAATCGTGGTATTTAGCATTGTGTATCCCGTCCATCTGGAGCATGCAAAGTACTGGTATTTTCTGAGCTCACGTGTGCGGTAGAGGACAACCGATGCTCCTTTTGGCGCATAGGCATACTTATGAAGGTCCATGGAAATGGATGTGACTCCCGGCAGCGAAAAGTCAAAGAGCGGAACATCCACTCCAAGCTCTCTAAAGAAAGGCAGGAGAAATCCACCCATGCATGCATCAGTGTGGAAAAGGATGCCGTGTTTTCTTGCAACTTCTGACATCTCTTCTATGGGGTCAATGACCCCGTGAGAATAGCAGGGGGCAGAGCCCACGATTAGGATAGTATTTTTGGTGATAGCCTTTTCAATGGCTTTAACATCGGCCTTCATGGTAGTGGGGTTAACGGGTGTTTGAACGAGTTTCACATCGAGGTAGTGAGCCGCTTTGTGGAAGGCAGCGTGGGCGGTTTCAGGAACAATCATTTCGGGATTTTTGATTTTTCGTTTTTTTCGAGCGTAGTCTCTTGCAGCTTTTACTGCGAGGATGATGCTTTCTGTGCCACCGCTTGTGAACGTGCCTGCGGCATTTTCATCTCCGTTGAGGTGTCTGATAGCAAAATCCACGATGTCATTTTCCATCTTGAGGAGGCTCGGAAAGACGGTGAAATCCAGGCCGCTTTTGTGGTAAAACTTGAGCAGTGCCTCTTCTGCGACTTCGATGGGTTCTCTGCCCGGATCGAAAACGTATCCAAAGACTCTCCCTGATGACCAGTCCACATCATTTGCGGCTATTTCATCAAGGAGCTTGAATATCTCTTCTTTTGAAAGACCTTTTTCGGGTAGAAGCATACTCTGACTCCTTTCAGGTGAGTATATAAACGATGTTACGCGCTGTCAACGTACAAAACTCTCTTCTCCCTCATAAATTTTTTGAGGGGAGAGGATTTTAAGGTGAGAGGATTCATTTTAATTCTCTTGATTTTAAACGGAATCTCCATGAGCTTGTTAGGAAAATCTCAATTTTAGTTACCAGTCCACCGAATACTTATAACATCAATGATAATTGCATATCAGTCGATAATTTTTCCTCCTTCCCCCGGGAGAGAGGGGCAAGGGAGAATGGGGAAAGCTTAACATTCTTTAAAATATCGAGGAAACGATATTCCTATGTTAAATTAACTTTTTCCATTCCACCCCAACCCTCCCTTCCAAAGGAAGGGAGGGATTTTCGCTACTTATTATGTCCAAACTGAAAAAACTGAATTACTTAATTTTTAACATCGCTTTTCCATTCACTTCACTTACGGAAAGGATAAACAGAATCGATATTCTCTAATAGGTTTCCTCTGCATTGAAAGGTGAGGGGTTGGTAGTTATAATAAGTGCTGACATGCGAGGGTGGCGGAATAGGCAGACGCGCCAGATTTAGGATCTGGTGGGATTTCCCGTGCGGGTTCAAGTCCCGCCCCTCGCACCAGTGAGGTGCCTATCGAAAAAGTTTGGGGTTAATGTATAATT
>JALXCE010000188.1 GCA_026991055.1 Caldifarciminota bacterium
GCGTTAGGTTCCTCAACATCGAGGTCGAGGAATGTCAATTCATCGTCAATACTGAGGGCAAGGGAAGTTGAGACAAAAGTCTTCCCGGTCCCTCCCTTTCCAGAGGCAACAGCAATTTTCATAACTAAAAATCCTTAGAATCCAGGTCCCCAGCCGCCTCCGCGTCCACCTCTACCTTTGCCCCAGCCACCACCAGGGCCTCTTCCTCTACCCTTTCCCCATCCACCGCCTCGGCCCCAACCTCTTCCTCCTCCGGGACCATAGCCGGGTCCACCCTGAAAGCCAGTGGCAGGTGGGGTTAAGTACGAGAAATTGCCGGCTCTTATTCTCTCTACGACTTCTCTCACTGTTCCCGTCATTCCGGTGATAATCTGGAGTCCTGCTGCCTGAAGAGCTGCAAGGGCATTGGGACCGACCTCACCAGAAACCACAGCCTGTGCACCCTGGGATGCCACAAACTGGGCTGCCATTGTTCCTGCTCCACCTGTGGCATTAACTGCTGGATTTGGGAATGCCTGATACTCCATGGTATCGGTATCAACTATAATGAAATACGCTGCCCTTCCAAATCTCGGGTCCACCGGTGAATCAAGTGTCGGACCTGTTGATGTGATAGCTACTTTCATTGATTCTTCTCCTTTTCAAGTTTTTCGATCCTCTCAAGAAGACCGTTTAATTGTGATTTTAAAACTTCAAGCTGGCTTTTTAGTGCCTTTAGTTCTGTCTCTCTATCCATAGGGGCTGGCTGAGGGTAACCCCACTGAGGAGGTGCTGCCTGAGCTGCCGCCGGAATTCTGCCCGCTTTAAAGGCCTCAACTGCCTCTCTCACCGTGCCGGTTACACCTGTTACTGGAGTAACACCCGCTGCCATGAGTGCTGGATAAGCGTTGGGTCCTACCTCCCCTGTCAAAACATGTGTGACACCCTGGGAAGCTACAAACTGAGCCGCAAGGGTACCGGCTCCACCCGGTGCGTTAACAGCAGGGTTTGGTAAAGCCTGGTATTCCATTGTGTCAGTATCCACTATGATGAAATATGCACATCTGCCAAACCTGTAATCAACAGGGAAATCAAGGCCTGGCCCTGTAGATGTTACCGCTATTTTCATCTTCCCTGCCCCTCCAGCTCCTTAATTCTCTCCTCTATCCTTCTAATTTCCTCCTGTAACATAGCAGCCTGGCTTTTAAGAACATTCACGTCTTCAGTGGCTGGGTACATGGTGCCGTAAGTGGGAGCACTGTAAGGGAATCCATAGGCAGCGACATTGTACGGAGCTGCCCCATACCATCTCCAGCCGCGAGGCATACCAGTCCATGGGCAGTAACCTAACCTTGCACCCCATCCAAAACCTCTACCACCCCACCAACCTCTACCCCGTCCTCCGAACCATCTTCCAAATCCTCTTCCAAATCCAAACATTTTCTTTCACCTCCGACTATGATTTAAATTGAATATAACCTTCTGATCAGCACCTGTCAAGATTTTAAGAATGAGTCTCAAAATCTACGAAAATGGGCTTGAGTGCGATGGTTTTGGTGTAATGGGGTGGGTACTTTTTCGCTATAAGAGTGGGTAGCTTGAAAATTTAAGAAGGCCCTTAAACACAGATTTGTGAATCTTTGATGGAAATTCTGATGTAGCCCCTCACCTCACTCCTCTCTCCGCATAAATTTATGCGGGGAGAGGAGGTTTTCCAGTATGGTGGGGTCAGGGGTAAGTTCTCAATTCTGCTTAGATTGTGCTCACAAATTGCGCATTTTACATAGATAGGGGGCCGCTTGCGAAGCAAGCGGCCCCCCCTTTGTCAATTCAAAATCTTTTCAACAATATTTAATCTTTCCCAAGTAGAAACACTGCTACCTAATCACGACAAAATGTCTCGCAACAAACCTGTCTATTCCCCCTCGAAGGGGAAAGCATCGAATCTCAATAACTCGGAATTCTCCTCAATTCAGAACATATCCAGACTTTTTTGTACTTCTTAATTTTCCCATTCCACCCCAGCCCTCCCTTCCCAAAGGGAAGGGAGGGAGTTCTATAGCCGCTAAATTTGGATTTCATTGTAGAATAAAACATTCAGCGAGAAAAGAAAACTTAAACCCCATGCGCAAAAACCATTGAGACTAAATCCTTTTAAAATTCCAGTAGCTCTGCATGATTTTTCAACCTGCCCACGCTAAATCCCTTTTGACACTCCTTATTCTCAAAGCACCTCTTTTAAGGTTTCTACTACCCTGTCAATATGCTCCTTTTCGACGATAAGGGGTGGGAGGAAACGGAGGGTGTAATCTCCGGAAACTCCGATGAGAATCCGTTTCTTGAACATTTTGTCTGCGACATCACGGGCAACTGTTTCCTTCAACTCCACACCGACCATTAGACCCTTTCCGCGTATATCTTTAACAATATCAAAGCCACCAATAGCCTCTTCTAACCTGTTTCTGAAATACCTGCCCTTTTCTTCGACACTCTCGAGAAACTGTGGCTCATTGATAATCTGCAGTACCTTTAGGGCCACTTTTGTGATCAAAGGATTGCCTCCAAAGGTTGAGCCGTGGGCACCGAAGTCCATCACACTTGACACCTTTTCTGACATCACCGTGGCACCGATGGGCAATCCACCACCCAATGCCTTTGCCACAGTCACGATATCAGGTTCAATCCCGTAGTGGAAATAGCTGAAAATCCGACCGGTTCTCCCCATCCCCGTCTGTATCTCATCTATGATCAGGAGTATATCCTTTTCTCGCGTAACCTCTCGCACCTCTTTGACAAATTCATCTTCCATCACCGTCATTCCACCCTCACCCTGAATGGTTTCCATAATCACAGCAGCAGTTTCCGATGTGATCGCGTCTTTAAAAGCCCGGATATCATTGGGAGGAACAAACGTTATGCCATTTATGAGAGGTTTGTAGCCGCGTTTGTACTTCTCTCTTCCCGTAACCGAGAGGGCTCCCATTGTTCGTCCGTGGAAGGCATTTTTGAGGGCAATAAATTCAAATCTGCCCTTCTGCATTCCGTATCTTCTCGCAGCCTTAAGTGCAAGCTCGTTGGCCTCTGAACCACTATTAACGAAAAACACCTTTGCAAGGCCTGTCGCATCCACAAGCTTTTTTGCCAGCAGAGCCTGTGACGGGGTGTAGTAAAGATTTGAAATGTGCAAAAGCTCGTCTGCTCCCTCTTTTATTGCCCTGACCACTTCAGGGTGTCTCTGCCCGAGAGCGTTTACTCCAATACCAGCAAGGAAATCCAAATACTCATTCCCATTCTCATCGTAAAGAAAGACACCCTCTCCCTTCACAAACACCACAGGGAACCTTTTATACACCTGAAGGTGGTACTTCTGATCAATTTCAATGATGTTCATGCCATTCCTCCTATGTTGTGTAATGAGCGTTTAACCTTACATAATCTTCGGTCAGGTCGGCTCCATAGAAGATAGCTTTCCCGGAGCCTGTGTTGAGAACAAGTTTAATCCTCACAAAATCTGATTTAAAAATTTTACTCCTGTCAAACTCCACAGGGATACCCTTTTCAAAGATAAGGACATTGTCAATGTAAAGTGCAAGTTTTTCTGGTTCAATGGAAGAATCAATTGAGCCGGCAGCCGCAAGAATACGGCCAAAATTTGGGTCTTTGCCGTAGATTGCAGTTTTCACCAGATTTGAATTTGCCACTTTTTTAGCAATTGAAAGTGCCTCTTCGACCGTTTTAGCGGATTCAACCTCAACCTGAAAAACTGTTGTAACACCTTCACCATCCTGCAGTATTTGCATTGCGAGGGAATGAGTGACCTTCATCAAGCTCGTCAAAAATACTTCGAAGAGCTGACCATCTATGATAACCCTGTTGCCGGCTTTCCCGTTGGCCAATATGAATACACTGTCGTTGGTGCTCTGGCATCCGTCAACAGATATGCGATTAAACGACATATCTACAGCGATTTTCAGGGCCTTCTTGAGTGCTTCCTGTTCAACTGCCGCATCAGTGAGGATAAAAGCGAGCATTGTAGCCATGTCAGGCTCAATCATACCAGCACCCTTGGCAATACCGAGGATTTCAATCTCCCTGCCTTCCACTGTCATACTTGCAGTTTCAATTTTTATCCTGGTATCGGTCGTTAAAATAGCCTCGGCAAAGTCTTTAAAACCATCGGGACGTAGTTCGCTGAATGCCTTCTCAATACCTCTCTCAATTTTGTCCATAGGCAGTGGAACACCTATAACACCTGTGGATGCAACAAGAATTTCATCGGGTGAGAAACCACCTAATTCCGCAAGTTTATTTGCCATCCTCCGGGCATCCTTAATCCCCTGATCTCCTGTAGCTGCGTTGGCATTGCCACTATTTACCACGATTCCGCGGGCAAGTCCCTTTGCAATTTTCTCTTTTGACACAACAACCGGTGCAGCCTGAAATTTATTTTTGGTAAAAACAGCGGCCGCGTTCGCAGGTGTCTCTGAGATAATGATGCCAAGGTCACGGCCTTTTGTTTTAATGCCACAGCTTACTCCAGAAAATAAAAATCCCCGCAGCATATTTAATCCTCCGTGTTTATACTCGATTTCTTCAACATGTTCATACTTCATATTGCCTGAAAATTATCTACCGTACGCATAAAATGCTTATGAATACGACAGAACTCAAGGTTTTTCCCATTCTCCCCTAACCCCTCCTCCACGAAGCGAAGGAGGGAAAATTTCCGGCTTTTTCATAAACGTTTCATCTCTTCTTTTTTGACTTAAGCGAGAACAGAACTCCTTCCCTTCTTTTTGAAAGGGAAGACAAGGTCGAATGGGGAATTATGGTCAAGGGATAAAATCCACTTTGTTTGATAAATAGCAATCAGGTTTTTTCAGGTGGGGTGGGCCGCGCACTTCGTGCGCGGCCCACCAACCTTCACCTCTCACCTATTCTGCCAAGAAAGTCTCAAAGTCATCACCAGTCGTTGCCCATCTCTAAAAGAGCATGTTCGGAAATTCCCCCTTTCATCCTCCCCCACGCATTCCATGCGTGGGGGAGGAGATAGGTGGGGGCATTCCTCAAATTCTAAATAAATTGAATTGTTCGAGCACGCTAACACCTGAAACACACCTCAAGAAATTATCTTCTTTGCCCTCTCTATCTGCTTCCTCACAAACTCGGGATTTGTGGAGCCGCAGGTCTTCTTGCGCTCAACTGATTTCCTGAAGTCAAAAATTTCAAAAACATCATCTTCAAAGGCCGGTGAAAATTTCTTAAATTCGTCAAGTGAGAGCTGTTTTAACTCTTTACCCTCAGCCTGGGCAGTATAAACCAACTCTCCGACGATTCCGTGTGCTTCCCTGAACGGGATACCTTTTGCCACGAGGTAGTCCACAAGGTCAGTTGCAAGCATAAAAGAATCCATCTTCCTGAGAATGTTCTCCTGAGCTGGATGGATACCGAGGAGGCATTTGTTGAATACCATGATAATCTCCTCGATTTCTGTGAATGCGCGAAAGAGGGGAAATTTGTCTTCCTGAAGGTCTTTATTGTAGGTCATGGGCAAACCTTTGAGTGTAACCATCAGGGATGTAAGGTAAGAGATGAATCTTGCGGTTTTGCCCCTGATAAGCTCGAAAAAGTCGGGATTTTTCTTCTGGGGCATCAGGCTGCTTGAGGTTGAGATATGGTCTTCAAGCTCCAAAAATCCAAATTCCCTTGACGAGTAAATGATGAAATCCTCAGAGAATCTTGAGAGGTCTATTGCAATCATGGAGATGGCAAAGAGAGCATCAAGGATAAAACTTCTATCTGCAACCGAGTCCATGGAGTTTTCTGTTGGCTCGCGGAATCCCATTTCCTTTGCTAATTTTTCTCTGTCAATCGGAATGGTGGTTCCTGCCAGTGCACCGCTTCCGAGAGGTGATGATGTAAGCCCTTTAAGGGCCATGAGAAGCCTGTCCTTGTCCCTTTCAAGTGCCCAGAAGAGGGACATGATGTAGTGGGAAAATAAAACCGGCTGTGCCTGCTGAAGATGGGTGTAGCCGGGGATGATGATGTCAAAATTTTCCTCTGCAACTTTAATGACTGTTCTCTGTAGCTCTTTCAAAAGCTCTATGAGGCCGATGATTCTCCCACGCATCCAGAGCTTTTCATCGGTTACAACCTGCTCATTTCTACTCCGACCGGTGTGCAGCTTTTTACCCACGTCTCCGATTTCATCAATCAGCAAAGATTCAACTAAAGTGTGAACATCCTCGTATTTCCTTGCCTCTACACCAGCCTTTACCCTCTCGACGACCTCATCGAGTCCATTCAATATTTGAGAGAGCTCCTCATCGCTCAGTATGCCGGCCTCGTGCAAGGCCTTAGCGTAGGCTTTCGAGGCAATTATTTCGGAGTTGAAGAGGAAAAAATCCTCTGTGATCGAGGCATTGAACTCCTCAAGGTAAGGGTCTTCTTTTCTATCCTTAAACCTTCTCTCCCAGAGTTTCATGCTGTTACTCCAAGTCCAGGCAGCTTATTCAAGTAAAGTCTGCCCTTCTCAGTTTTTACCCCCTTGAATGGATCAGATTCAAGGAGAAGGTTACCATCAAGGTCTGCGTAGTCCACGAGTGGTGCGATCTGAGCAGCTGCAGAAATAGCAAGGGATGTCTCAACCATACACCCGAGCATGACTTTTAAGCCAAGTGCTCTTGCAGCGTGAATGATTCTTAGTGCTTCTGTGATTCCTCCACTTTTTGCGAGCTTTATATTCACACCATCCACAGCATCAGCGATCTTCTGAAAATCTTCCAACTTGTGGAAGCTCTCATCGGCAATCACCGGTATGGGCACATTTTCTTTAACATATCTGAGTCCTTGAATGTCCCAGCGTGGCACTGGCTGTTCGATAAACTCAATATTGCCAAAGCGCTCGAGGATTTGATTAATTTTCCTCACTGCCTCTTTTGCGGTCCATCCCTCATTGGCATCGAGCCTCAAAGGTTTATCGGTTACCTCCCGTATGGCCTTTATAACTTCCATTTCGTTGCCGATGCCCACTTTGATTTTGTAAACTTCAAAATCACTGTGGAGCTCCACGTCCTTTTGCATTATCTCTATTTCGTCAATTCCGATGGTGTATGAAGTTCTGACCGGTGTGGGTGTAATTCCTAAAAATTTGTACGTTGGAGTACCGAGAGTTTTTCCGATAAGGTCGTAAATTGCCATATCTACTGCGGCTTTAATGGAGTTAAAATGCGGGGAAATTCTTTCCATCTCGTCGTGTATAGCGTTGATTTCAAAGGGGTCGTGATTCTCAAGTATGGGTCTTATCTTTTCATTTAAAAAATCAATGTTTCCCTGAAGGGTTTCACCGTAAGTTGTGTAAGCTGCGGCCTCACCAAGTCCTTCGTCAATCTGAAGGATAATAACTTCCTTTTCGACTGTTGCACCTCGCGCTATCCTGAAAGGTTTGGCAGTCTTGATTTTTACGGTTTTAAATTGTATTTTCATGGCTTAAAATTTAACACGCCCGATAAAAAATAACAATAAGGAGGACGAAATGGGACTCAAGTCCGACAGATGGATAAAGGAGATGGTTAAAAAGCATCGTATGATTGAGCCTTTTGAGCTGAATCTGGTGAGAGATGGTGTAATTTCATACGGAATTTCATCCTATGGATATGACATCCGGGTTGCCGATGAATTCCTGATCTTCACGGATGTGTATTCCACGATAGTTGACCCCAAAAATTTTGATGACAGGTCGTTTGTTAAGGTCAAAGGGAAAGAGTGCATAATTCCACCAAATTCCTTTTGCCTTGCGAGGACAGTGGAGTATTTCAGGATTCCTAGAGGTGTGATGGGAATTTGCCTCGGGAAATCCACGTACGCGAGGTGTGGAATTGTTGTCAACATAACTCCGCTTGAGCCGGAGTGGGAAGGTCATTTAACTATTGAGATAAGCAATACAACCCCTCTTCCGGCAAAAATTTATGCCAATGAGGGGATTGCACAGGTAATATTCCTTGAAGCTGATGAGCAGTGTGAGGTTTCATATCGTGACAGAAAAGGAAAGTATCAGGGACAGAGAGGGGTTACCCCACCAAAAATTTAAAGAGGTGAGATTGAATGGCAACAGATAAGGAAAAAGCCCTTGAAATGACAATCAAGCAGATAGAGAAGCAGTTTGGCAAGGGAGCCATAATGAAACTGGGAGAGGAGGTCAAGATAGATGTTCCCGTAATTCCAACTGGCTCCATTGCCCTTGATGCTGCTCTGGGAGTGGGTGGCTATCCGAGGGGCAGGATTATCGAGATTTACGGTCCTGAGGCCTCTGGTAAAACCACACTGGCATTGCATGCCATTGCCGAAGTTCAAAAGGAAGGAGGAATTGCAGCTTTTATCGATGCAGAGCATGCGCTCGACCCGAGATATGCTAAAAACCTCGGAGTAAAGCTTGAAGACCTCTATATTTCGCAGCCCGATACAGGTGAGCAGGCACTCGATATTGCAGAGACTCTGGTGAGGAGTGGGGCAATTGACCTCATCGTGGTGGACTCAGTGGCAGCCCTCGTGCCGAGGGCAGAAATTGAGGGTGAAATGAGCGATTCTCAGGTGGGGCTACAGGCAAGACTTATGGCAAAGGCCATGAGAAAGCTCTCCGGTGTGCTCAACAAATCACGTACCTCGGCTATCTTTATCAATCAGCTGAGGCTGAAAATTGGTGTGATGTGGGGAAATCCGGAGACAACCCCCGGTGGCCTTGCCCTCAAATACCATGCTTCTGTGAGACTCGAAATCAGAAGAATCGCGTCCATTAAAGTTGGTGACCAGACTGTCGGAAATAGGGTGAGGGTTAAGGTTGTGAAAAATAAGCTTGCTCCTCCGTTCCGTGAGGCCGAATTTGACATCATGTTTGGTAAAGGCATTTCCCGCGCTGGTGAAATCCTTGACCTTGGTGTGGAACTTGGAATTATCAGAAAGGCAGGGACATGGTACTCTTATGCCGATAAGCAGTTAGGTCAGGGCCGTGAGAACGTAAAAATCTTTCTCGAGCGGAATCCTGAGATAGCAGCGGAGATCGAGCGTAAAATCCGCGAAGAGCTCAACCTCCTGCCCAAAGAGGAAAAGAAAGAAGAGGAATAGGGACAGTTAGAAGGCTGATTTAGACCCAAAAGAGTTGTGTAATCACGTCGCGGCAGTGTAAGCAACAATGGCAAAAGTCGCTCTTTTACCACTTAAAACACACCCGCGTTTCCCCGAAGAAAACAGGAGACGACTTGAGAATAAGATAAGGGAGATTGAGAGGGAGCGGGCAGACCTGATCCTTTTACCAGAGTGCACTTTAACCGGCTACGTTTATGAATTAGAGGACCTTAAAAAATTTGGAGAGCCCTTAACCGGCTCCACGTTTTCTTTTATGTCCCGGATGGCAAAACGTTTAGCGGCATACATCTGCTTTGGAATTGTAGAAAGGAGTGGTGAAAAATTTTACGACACAGGGATTCTGATTGATAGAAACGGTGAAATAGTGCTTGTGCAGAGGAAGCTTAGCGAAAAACCACCGTACTCAAAAGGTCAGGAAATAGTGGTAAAGGAAACGGAGCTTGGTAAAATTTCCTGTTTGATCTGTGGAGACTTATTCTATCCCGAGGCAGTTGGACAGATACCTGATGACTTAGATTTACTGCTGGTTCCGATGGCCCGTGCCTTTGCCGGAAAATCACCGGATGTAGAGCAATGGGAATCGAAAGAGAAAAACATTTACATAGAAGCTGTCAAAGGAATGCGGGCTTTGCTTGTCAATGCCCTTGAATATGATGTTGACGAGCCGTCCTTTGGAGGGGCTTTGGTAGTTGAGAGGGGAAAGCTTCTTGCAGAATCACCACATGGAAGCGACAGAATCTTGATTCTGGAGAAATAAGTGAGCGGAATTGATGAATTTATCTCGGGAGTAAAGAAAGGTTTACCCGTAGCTGTTGGGTATCTTCCCATTGCAATTGCCTTTGGAGCAGTTGCGACCGGGTCTCATCTTTCACCCCACGAAGCGGTTTTAATGTCCGCTTTTGTTTTCGCTGGAGCAAGCCAGTTTATGGCAGCGAGTATGATTCTTGCGGGAGCCGATGCCCTTCAGATAATAATTGCAACCTTTTTCATAAATCTCAGGCATCTGGTGATGAGTATGGCTGTTCATCATAGAATGAAAAAGGCATCAACCCTCTGGAGAGCAATAGTGTCATTTGGCATTACAGATGAAACATTTGCCCTGCTCACCATGGGTAACGACGTGGAGCCAACCCCTCTTTATGCTATTGGTCTTATGGGTATTGCCTATGCTGGATGGGTGATTGGAACGGCTATCGGCAGCTTTGGGGCTCAAATCATCCCCTCATCAGTGGGTGCGTCAATGACAGTGGGCCTATACGCTATGTTTATAGGACTTCTTGTGCCACATGCACGTAAATCCTGGCAGGTGACGTTGATTGCTGTGGTCAGTATGGTTCTGAACACTGTCTTTTCCTCATTTATGAGCATGGGATGGTCTATTGTTCTATCAACTATTTTGGGAGCAACTGTGGGGGTAATTCTGGCAAAATGAGTACGACCACGCTAATCATAATTCTTGGAATGATGCTTGTGACCTATATCCCGAGAATGCTCCCGGGACTCCTCTACGACCGATATGAGCTACCAGAAATTTTAAAGAAGTGGCTTGAATACATCCCCTATGCTGCCCTTGGAGCCCTGATATTTCCGGGAATTATTCGAGGGGAGAGACCCCTCCCCGGGCTCTTTGGAGGGCTCGCAGCATTAGTTGCAGCTCTTTTTGACCTTCATCTGGTAATCGTGATGACCATTGCCATCCTCGTAGCCTTCCTGACTGGTATGGTGCTCTGAAGGGGAAACCAATATTTGAAACATATTACCTCTGATGATTAAAAAGGGGGCTCCACGCACGAAGTGCGTGGAGCCCCCTTTCAATTAAACTCGGTCAAATCTACATTAAGCTTCTATTTCCTCAAGTGCTTTTAAAATCAGTCTTATGCCGTAGCCGGTGGCTCCTGGTGGTAAGACCGGGTTCTCAGGGTAACCTCTGTCTCTCCATGTGGGACCTGCAATGTCAATGTGAGCCCATCTGTCAGTATCAACAAACTCTTTCAGGAAGAGCGCAGCTGTGATGGCTCCTGCCCATCTTCCTCCACTATTTTTGAGGTCGGCAAAATCACTCTTCAAAAGCTCTCTATAGTTTTTGTAAAGGGGCAGTTGCCAGATAGGCTCACCCGTGTATTTTGAAGCTTTTTCTATTTTTTCTTTGAGCTCCTCATCATCAGTAAATAGACCTGCTATCTCAAGTCCAAGGGCCACAATGCATGCACCGGTTAAAGTGGCAAAATCCACAATCATCTCAGGTTCCAACTTCATGCTGGCATAGGATAGAAGGTCGGCCAGAACAAGACGACCTTCTGCGTCTGTGCTGATAATCTCTATCGTTTTCCCATTCATGGCCTTAACCACATCACCGGGCCGATAGGCATTGCCATCAGGCATGTTGTAAGTTGCTCCCACAAGTCCCACAATTCGCGTGGGCAGATTCAGCTCTGCCGCTGCCTTTATAGTTCCGAGAACCACGGCTGCACCGGCCATGTCGAATTTCATCTTCCACATGTCCTGAGACGGTTTTAAAGAGATGCCACCAGTATCAAAAGTTATTCCTTTGCCTGCAAGCACAACGGGCTTCTTATTTTTTGCCCCTTCATACTCGATTACGATAAATCTCGGAGGAATAGCTGAGCCCTGAGCAACGGCAAGAAATGCCCCCATCCCAAATTTTTCCATGTCCTTTTCGTCGTAAACGGTAGTTTTGACCTTCTTGTACTCTTTATCGAGCTTTTCTGCCACTTCTGCAAGGTAAAGGGGAGATGCAACATTGGGGGGCAGATTAACGAGGTCTCTTGCCAGATAGACTCCTTTTGCCACTCCGATGGCCTTTTTTACAGCACTTTCCAGAACCTCGATGTTTGATTTGTTGAATTCCACAATAAATACCGTCTCAGGCTCCTTCTTTTCTTCGCTTTCCTTTTTCTCAGCTTTGTAGCTATAGGCTCCGAGTAGTGTTCCTTCTGCTGTCGCGTAAGCTGCATCCTTGAAGTCCAGCCCACCAGCACCTCCACCGTGAACAATAGTCGCAAAGGTCCTGACTCCGAGTTTCTTAGCCTCCTGTGCAGCCTTTGCCGCAACCTCCCTCACGGTATTTATGTCAAACTCCTCTTTTTTGCCAAGACCTATGAGAAGCACGCGAGGGGCCTTTATTCGACCAAAGGTGTAGAGCAGGGTCGTGGAAAGTTTCTTACCCTTAAAATCACCTGATTCGATCACACGGGTTATAAGTCCACCTATGGCCTTATCCACGGCTCCTGTTGCTCCACCGGGGGTTTTAACCCCTTCAAATAGATTCACCACGATGAGGTCCGCTTCGACCTCCTGAATTGCTCCTTCTAAGACCTTCAAATCAATCATTTTTTACCTCCTTTTTTAAGCCAGAGCTCAAGGAGCTCCTCGTTAATTCTTTTCTTTATGACCTCCGGGATAGATTCCTTGTCATTTGTAGGCTTTCTTTTATGCTTTGGACCACCCATAAATTCATCCGGTGGCATAACCCGGGCCCCCAGATACCTGACGTAACCGATGATACTTTTGTCGTTGGTTACGACAAAAATCTTAGAGCGGTCCTTTTCTTTTTCCACAGCCCTTTTAATGTAATCATCAGCACTTTCACCCCTTGTAAATCTCACATAGTTTGTCGCTGAAAGTGCTGATGGAATCCCTTCTTTCCCGTCAAAAACAATGATAACCGTGTCAGGCACATAAACCTTTGAAAATTGAATCAAATACTCACGGGCCTTTTCAAGCTCAAGGTCCCTAAGGAATGTGGAAAAGATAACATTGTAGCCGTCAACGTAAAACTTTTTTGGCATTTTCAAGAACCTCGAAGTAGTAATCTTCCACCATAGAGGAAACAATTTCCCATGAATACCGTTCCATCACCTTCCTTCTGCCCATTTCCCCCATTTTTGATGCCAGTTCTGGATTCTTCAAAATTTTCTCAATATGGCGAGCGAGAGAATCGGCATCACCGGGTTCAACCAAAAAGCCATCCACCCCGTGTGAAATGATCTCTCGATATCCATCAATATCCGATGCCACAACAGGTTTGCCCGATGCGAGGGCCTCGATCAAAACTATTCCGAAGCTCTCTTTACCTGTTGCCGGTGCTACAAATACATCCGATGCCCTGTAAATCCCCGGAATTTCCTCTGCCGTAACCTTTCCAAGGAATTTTACCCTGCTTCCAAATTTCTGTGCCTTGAGTTCAAAAACCTTCCTCAATGGTGTATCACCTACTACGAGGAGCTTCACGTTTTCTCCCTGCTTGAGGAGTTTCTCAAATGCCTTAAGAAGCGTGGATAATCCTTTTCTCGGCTCTATTCTTCCAACAAAGAGAATTATTTTCTCGTTGCCTTCCCTTAAACCGTCTTCTGGCATGACATGAGGGCCGAATCTGTGAATATCAACACCGTTGGGAATTATCCGATAATCACCGGGGAAATGCCGACTGATGGAGCGCTCTGCACTCTTTGAAACGGCAATCTTACCGTGGATATTTTCGTAGGCTCTCTGCAGTATCGGTTTGAAAATCTCAAATCCAATGGAATATCCGTGTGTGGGATGAAAGGTCATGAAATTTGTGTACGGAGATTGCAGCAGGGTAAAAAGTGGGAGTGATGGAGAAAAAGTGCCATGCACATGCACGATATCCCATTCCTGGCTCATAAGCACTTCTCTCACGCGACTCTGGAGATGGAAACTCACCGGCAGGGAATAAAAGGAGCGATTTATGGGAATTAGAATGCCACGGCCCACGCGAATAACTTTAACGCTATTGAGCCCGATTTTTTTGCCATTTTTGTGGTTTCCTGTGAGTATAACAACATCGTGTCCCTTCCCCATGAGGTAGTAAGACAGGTGGTGGACATGCTCGGTGATGCCACCGGGAAAAGGGTAGTAAACATCTGAAACCATAAGGATTTTCAACGATTTCTGCACGGCTAAATTATATTCAGCCCAAAGTTTTTATTCAAGGTGAGGGGTGTCCAGAAATTTCTATCTGCAGGATTTGTGTTTGAGAAATAGCACGTGTTAGCGCCTTACTTGTACAAGATGAACAACCCGCCGCCCTTCCCCCGCCTGCGCAGCAGGCGGGGGGAATTTCGTTCCGTAGTCATCAACATATTTCACCACACATTTAGTGTGTGTAAAAGGAAGGAGGATAACTTTGAACCCACTCTTGGTTGAGAGAATAGGGGTGCTACATTAAAATCAAGCTGTTTCCAATTCTACTCTGGAGGAACGCAAATGGTTACTGCTGTTGTTGGTCTGCAATGGGGTGATGAAGGTAAGGGGAAAATCGTGGATTTCCTCGCTGAAAACTACGATGTCATTGCCCGATTCCAGGGAGGCACAAACGCTGGGCACACTGTAATTGTAGGTGACGAAGAATTTATCTTTCACCTCATCCCTTCAGGCATCCTGAGACCTCAAAAAGTGGGAATAATCGGTGCGGGCGTGGTCCTTGATATTGAGACCCTTTTAAAAGAAATCGAACTGGTGGAGAGGAAAACCGGTCCTATCAAAGGGAGACTTTTGATAGATGGACGAACCCAGATTACCATGCCCTATCACAAAGACGAAGATGCACTGGAAGAGACGAAAAAAGGCGGCATAGGCACTACCAAAAGAGGTATAGGCCCCACGTACCGCGATAAATACTGGAGAATCGGCATCAGGGTCTATGATTTATTCGATGAAAAAAGGCTTTCCGCGGCAGTTGAGAAATCCCTTACTTACAATAACCACATCCTTAAAATATTTGGTGGCGAAAAACACTATTCAAAAGAGGAAATTCATTCGCTCCTCTCCACGTGGAGAGAGAAAATCAATGATTTTGTTGCTGACACGGCCCTGTTTTTGAACAAAAGTATCAGCGAAGGCAAAAGTGTTCTTCTTGAGGGAGCACAGGGCACGTTTCTTGACATTACCTTTGGGACATACCCATATGTTACATCCTCGCATACAATTTCAGGTGGAGCTACCATCGGCCTCGGGATATCACCTAAGAAAATTGACACCATCATCGGGATTTCCAAGGCTTACACAACAAGGGTGGGCAAAGGGCCATTCCCTACCGAACTTGACGACAATCTTGGTGAATATCTTCGTCAAAAAGGGGGGGAATACGGAGCCACAACCGGGAGACCCCGTAGATGCGGTTGGCTTGACCTGGTGCTTCTCAAATATTCTGTCATGCTCAATGGGGTTACAGACCTCGTTATCACCAAGCTCGATGTCCTCGACGGGCTCGACGAGATCAAAGTTGCCACGGAATACGAGTTACCTGACGGGTCAAGAACCCGTGACCTTCCCCATGACCTTGAGGGTGCGAGACCGATTTACCAGAGTTTCAGGGGATGGGAAACGGTCAGGGGTGCAAAGAGCAAAGAAGATTTTCCAGAAAACGCAAGAATTTATCTGGATTTCATTCAGGACTACCTCGGTGTAAATATTTCAATGGTCTCCATTGGGAAAGAGAGGCACGAAATCATTCGCTATACCTGAGATGCCCCTCGAAAAATTTATCAAGACTGTAAAGGAGTTCAGGCTAATTTCTCCCGGGGATCGAATACTTGCTGCATTCTCCGGCGGACCTGATTCTGTTTTTTTACTCACCATGCTGAAAAAGTCTCAGCGCATATTCAAAATGGACATTGCTGTCGCGCACTTTCACCACGGTTTAAGAGGGGTGGAGGCTGACCGTGATCTTGAATTCTCAAGAGATTTTGCAGGAGATTTACCGTTTTTCGAAGGCCACGGAGACGTTCGTTCATACGCAAAAGAAAAGAAACTCACCCTTGAAGAGGCCGCAAGAGAGCTGAGGTACAAATTTTTATACGAAACCCTTGGGAAATGGGGAGGTACAAAGATTGCAACTGCTCACACCTTATCAGACACAGTTGAAACCATACTTTTTAATTTCTTTCGCGGCACAGGCCCCACGGGTATTGCCGGAATTCCTATCAAACGGGACAGGTTAATTCGGCCTATCATCACGTTTTCGAGGGACGAGATCATCGAGTATCTTGATAAGAGCAGGATTCCCTACGTCATAGATTCTACAAATCTGAGCCTCGAGTACACCAGAAATTACATAAGGCACGTGATAGTCCCTGCAATTAAACGGAAATTCCCTGCATTTGAGAAAAACATCTTCAACGCATCAAGGATTTTTGCCGAAGAGCGACCCTATTTTGAGGAGAAAAGCCGTTCAATTGAAAATGACTCGGTGAAATTGACACTCCATCTAAAAAATGACAATTACATCCAAGTCCTTGACACAAAGGCACTTAAAAGGTATCATAAGCTCGAACTTTACTGGTTTTTCAGGTTGTTTCTGGAGCTTGATTTTTTGCACGTGGTTTCAGCAGAAAAGCTTATTCATAAAACGCAGGGGAGGCTGGAGTTACCCGAAAACCTGAAGCTTATAAAATCATACGACGAGCTTGCTATCGTTAAGGGGGAGTTACCGACGATAGAAACCACAAGGGTAAAGCCTCCATTCAAGCTCAGGTACGAATCGTTGAATGTGGAAATTTCAGGTAAGCCAACAAAAGAAGCGGTTGAGAGCAACAATCCGTGGATTTTTTACTGGCATAATGGTGAGACATTTGAAATAGGACCACGGCGTCCTGGCGAGCAGGTTTTTATCAGAGGAGTTGGTCGGAAAAAGTTAAAGGAACTTTTTATCGAGAAGAAGATTCCATCCTGGCGAAGGGACCTTTTCCCTGTGGTTCGTCAAGGTGGAAAAATTCTCTATGTTCCGTTAGTTTATAAGCACCGTTTTGGAAAATCACAGGTTTATACAAGACTGGAGGTCAGGAAAATTGACGAATCAAAAGACTGGATTTTTTATATCTGAAGAGGAGATTAAAAAACGCGTAAAGGAGCTGGCAGCTCAGATATCAAAGGATTATCAGGGCAAAAGGCCCCTCTTGGTTGGCATTCTGAAGGGAGCTTTTATTTTCCTCGCAGACCTTATAAGGGAGCTTGAAGTTGAAGCCGAGGTGGACTTCCTTGCGGTTTCTTCATACGGAAAGGCCACGGAAACGAGTGGAGAGGTGAAAATTCTAAAAGACCTCTCTGAAAGTATTGAAGGTAGAGACGTGATTATCGTTGAAGACATTGTGGATACAGGACTGACTCTCAGGTATCTTTACGATTTGCTGTCCACCCGTAAGCCTAAAAGCCTGCGGATATGCGCATTTCTTAATAAAAAAGAGAGAAGGGTTGTTGATGTGCCCGTGCATTATATCGGCTTTCAAGTTCCAGACAAATTTTTAGTGGGTTACGGGCTTGATTTTGCAGAAAGATACAGGCAATTAAAATACATTCGGGAATTAACACCTGAAGAGGTGAATAGTGTATGATGAACAATAATAAAAAGCCGACACCAAACAGTTTCTGGAAAACAACTTTTTTATGGTTGTTTTTACTTTTGTCAGCGGTCCTCATTATTCAGCTTTTTAGCGGGACCCATTACTCGAGAGTGGAAATTTCCTATTCGCAGTTTCTAAACGAGCTCAACAAAGGGAACATAAAATCCGTTACCATCTCTGATAAAGACATCAAGGGAATTCTCAAAAAACCGATTAAAACCGATGCAGGAGAGGAAACCCATTTTTACACTCATATTCCTTATGAAGACCCGCAGCTTGTGAGAAAACTTGCAGAGGCTGGAGTTGAAGTAAATGCAAAGCCGAGACAGGTTTGGCGCGATGTGCTCATTAGCTATCTACCCTGGATAGTCCTCTTTCTCTTATTCTGGTGGTTCCTGACCCGTCAATTCGGAGGAGGCCCAAGGGAAGCTTTCAAATTTGGCAAGAGCAGGGTTAAGATTCTCAACGAGGACAGGCCAAAGGTTACATTTAACGATGTTGCGGGAGTTGATGAAGCAAAGGAAGACCTGAAAGAGGTCATTGAGTTTTTAAAGCAGCCCGAGAAATTCAAAAGGCTTGGCGCGAGAATTCCGAAGGGAGTGTTGCTTGTAGGACCTCCTGGAACAGGTAAGACCTTGCTTGCAAAGGCAGTGGCAGGCGAGGCCGGAGTTCCGTTTCTCTCCATATCGGGTTCGGATTTTGTAGAGCTTTTTGTTGGAGTCGGCGCTGCAAGGGTGCGCGACCTGTTTGAGCAGGCAAAGGCTCATGCACCGTGTATCGTGTTTATTGACGAGATTGATGCTGTCGGACGGCTCAGAGGTGCTGGACTCGGTGGAGGACATGATGAAAGAGAGCAGACCCTTAACCAGCTACTCGTGGAGATGGACGGATTCGATACTTCTGAAGGGATCGTTGTGATGGCAGCGACCAATAGACCTGATATACTTGACCCTGCACTCCTGAGACCGGGTAGGTTTGACCGTCAGATTGTGGTTGACAGACCTGATGTCAAGGGACGCGAGGAAATTCTCAAGATTCATACAAGGAAAGTTCCCCTTGCTGATGACGTTGACCTTGCTACCATAGCCCGTGGAACCCCTGGATTTTCCGGAGCCGACCTCGCAAATCTTGTTAACGAAGCCGCTCTGCTCGCTGCTCGTAGAGGGCATGCAAAGGTGACAATGGACGATTTCGAAGAGGCGAAGGACAAAGTGCTCATGGGAGCCGCAAGAAAGAGCATGGTGCTATCTCAGGAGGAGCGCGAAAAAATTGCCTATCATGAAGCAGGCCATGCGATTGTTACAAGGATGCTGCCGAACACAGACCCGGTCCACAAGGTAACCATTATCCCCCGCGGCCGTGCCCTCGGTGTGACACAGCAACTACCAATTGATGACAGACACATTTATTCCAAGGATTACCTGAAAAATCAGCTTGC
>JALXCE010000189.1 GCA_026991055.1 Caldifarciminota bacterium
AGATAACCACAAGTATCCCTGTGATGATGTCGTTCCACATGTTACCAGACTTACTACCAACTATGGACGGGATGAACGCAGCTATAATGAGCCAGATTCCAAGTATCACGTTTATCCACTCAGGCCATCTGGACTTTGCCACCCAGGCCGCGAAGATGAGAATGAGTATACCTACAATAAGGTCATTCCAGAGCGAGCCACTCTTGCTCGCTGTTATAGATGGTATGAATCCGGCGATGATGAGCCAGATACCAAGTATGACATTCAACCAATCTTGCCACATAGCTTTACCTCCTTTTTAAAGATTATTTTATGTTTGTCTATTTAAATATTGGTGTATTTCCTAAAACTTGTCAAGGGGGTATTGGCCTTTTGCAAAAATACTACCTTTTCCCTTCCTTACCCGAGTACTTCGCGCACGGAAACGGAAAACAGCAACGATAACTCCTTTCAAAGGGGGACAAAATTTTTTCAACCAATTTCAAGGCATATGCAAAAGTTTACTTCTCCCCTACGAGATAAATACGCGAATTTCGGAATGGTATGCTAAAAAGCAAAACAAACTTAGTGGAGTAAAGGCTGATTCATTCCCTCTCATTACACTGAATACCGGTAACGGGTAGTAAAAGGAATTTCTTCTTTTTTAACGATTTCAATCAAGGTTACATTGCGTGTGTCCGAAAATTCTTAAACGCACAAAAGGCCCCTCTCTACCTTGCAAATACTTGTGGAGAGTGATTAAAGGGCCAAATATGTCATCGTATAGAATGAGTCTATCAAACTCTCCCGAAGGCAGAATGTCTTTCGAATTTTTAATTTTCAAGAGGGAGGCTTTACCCCACTTGCAAAGAAAGCGGGAGAAACTTAGAACCTGTTGTCTCGCAAATATAGATAATAGAGAATGGATCCTTAAAAACAGATCCTGCTGTATCGAGCATGTTCGAAAATGTTGCCCCTGTTTATCCTTTTGTGTGGAATGGAGAGAAGAACTATGTTTAGAATTGAGTACTTCAAGATTTTCCAGTTGGGACATGATAAATTTAGGAACTCCCTCCTTTTTCTTTGGAGGGGGGAAAGTTACCGACTGATCTCCGATCATTTGTTAGATTGCATGGATTCGTTAGGGAATGTGGCACAGGATTTTTTGAACAGGCTCTCCTGTATTTGACACCTAAACGATGCAGGGATAAAATATTGTTATGGTTACGCTGATGCTTTTAATTTCATTACTTGGCTCGCCGGTTAACATTCCGGTGAATAGTGTGAGACCATCCGTGGCACGGGTGAGTTACCTTAAGCCCAGCAGATTCGAATTTTTCACCTACATGGATTCCCATGGGAATATGCTCACTGGCAACCAATTTAGCTTCAATTACGGCAAAAATCTCAAAATTGGATTGGGGATATTAAACTACTCAAGAATAACGGACAGACTAAAATTTGGCACTACATTTGGGATTCTATCCCTCGAGTATTCTAAAGATATCTGGGGTGGAAAGATTAAGATAGGCTATCAGCAGAGCTTTCCATTACAGAGACGGGACTTATTCTGGAAAAACTAAATGTCTTCCTACAAACAACTGCAGGAGGAGATTCTTGCTGCAT
>JALXCE010000190.1 GCA_026991055.1 Caldifarciminota bacterium
TTCCACGGATATACCGTCAGGTGGATTTATGGGAATAGAGTCCTGGGGATTGGCGGGCGTTCCGTACGTATCCAGAGTATCCCAGGATGGCGATATGAGATACAATGGGTCATTATTTGAAAGGCCATTTCCGATATCGTTATCATTGGTGGTCAGTATGATGGTTCCAGCAGGAATGCTGTAAGGTTGTGAAACATCACTTGAATCCAGGTATTCTCTATCAAGAATTAGGGCATAGCCATGAGGTGGGATTTCATAGGAATCAAGAATAACACCGGGGTATAAACTCAGGATAGAAGAATCCGGGAAAAGGGTTAAGGTGTCCATTTCGTCTCCATCGGAGATAAAGAAGTTTAAGAGTGATACGGCAACTGAGTCCGGATTATATATCTCCACAAATTCGTTTTTGTCACCGGAGGTTGATTCTGGTCCACGAGGATTGGCCATAACCTCGTTGATAACGGGATGTGACAATAGCAAAAGTAAAACCAGAACCTGCTGCATTCAAAAATTGTAAAAAATTGCGACGACAGTGTCAACAATCAGAGAAGCTGTTCGAAAATTTCCGAGCGTAAAATACTCCTCTCCCGTATGAATACTTGCGGGGAGAGGATAAAAGGAGAGGGGCTACATATTTCATTTTGCATAAAATGAACGATCAGACTTACTTGCTTACCCAGAGACAGAATGTCTTTATCTCAAATTTTAATTTTCAAGCGGAATGCCCCCCTCCCAGAACCCGCTCCCGCTTGCTTCGCAAGCGGGAGCGGGAAAACTTTGAGTCAGATGTTTTGCAAATGTGGATATAGAGAATGGATTTTAGACCAGGCACACGACCATGTAATCTCTAAACCCTTTAATTCAAACTGTTATCTTAAAATCATCTATCATACTCCATATAACCTCTGTTAATGGAGCATTCTGAGTACGATGTTTCGAAAAATGACCGGCTGGTAAGTTGACTTTTAGAGAATGCTCATTTAATACTAAAAGGCATGAAAGGAAAGACGAGGAAGGAAATTGATAGAGCTCTGAAAAAAGAAGAAATCTTGCGTGCCGCTCTCAAGCTTTTCCTTGATAAAGGCATTAGAGAGACAAAATTAGAGGAAATTGCAGAGAGCGTTTATCTCACAAAGCCCACAATTTATTACTATTTCAAAAGCAAGGAAGATATAGTGGATGCTCTTATTGAAAAGGGATGGAACCAGCTTCTCGACGTTGCAAAGAGAAATTTTGACCTCGACAATCCCAGAGATTCTCTTTTCAGAATAATTGAAGAGCAGATGGAGCTCTACAAAAACAAGTATGAGCTCCTGAAATTCCTTTTTATCTCATCGAATCAGGTGAGTGAGTATGAAAATGGCTCAATAAAGCCCTGGGCTGTGGCAAAGAATGAGCTTATGGACATGTACGAGGAACTCCTTATAAAACTTGTGGGTGAGGATAAAGTTTCAGTTGTGCAAAAGGCCATAGGTGGTTTGATCCATGGAATTTTAAACCTCGGGAGACCCCCTGAGGATAAAGATTTCGAAAAGGCGATGGAGTTCCTTAAAAAGATTATTGAGGAATGAATTTCCTTCTCTTCTTAGTAGTTGGGTTAAAGGTCATTTCCCTTGTTCCCAGCGTTACAGAAACAATTTACCTGCTCCATGCAGATTCGGTACTTGTAGCAAATACCATCTATGGTGACTATCCCCCAGCTGCCAGAAAAAAGCCCAAAGTGGGTGACATGCTCAATCCAAAGATTGATAAGATCATTAAATTGAAGCCAGATTACATCTTTGTGACCCTTCCCATGCAGAAATTTGTCGCCCAGAAATTAGAAAAGCTGGGTTTCAAGGTCATAGCTGTTTCGCCAGAATCAATTGAGGGGATATTAAAGACCATAGAGATTGTTGGAAAGTACACTCATCACGAAGCGCGAGCGCGCTTCGTTGTGGACAGCTTGAGGGCAATCCTCGATAGCCTTAAAAAGACAGTGCCACGTAAAAAGTTGAGAACCTATTTCGAACTTTCACCAAGACCACTTTACACTGCAGGAGGAAAGTCTTTTATCAACGAGGTTATCTCCATTGCCGGCGGAGTGAACATCTTCGGAAGACTTAAAGTCCCATACCCCGTAGTCAAGCAGGAGGATGTGATAAGGGCCGATCCCGAGATTATCCTGCTGAGTTACCCACATGCAAGTCCCGCAGCTGTAAAGAAAAGGATAGGCTGGGATAAGATTACCGCGGTCAGAAAAAACTGTATTTTTAAGGTGAATCTAGCCCTTTTTGATAGGCCCGGCCCGAGGGTTTTTAAAGCTATCGTTGAATTGAGGAAACTAATCCAGGGGTGTATTTCTTCAAAACAGCCCTGATGCTACCAAATTTAAGCCTCGAATGCAGTTTTAATGGCTCGTGATACGGTGAATCCTCACTGATCCACAATCTGAAATCTCCACCTTCTTTGAAAACCCCTCCCTTCTCAAATCTTATGGTTACTTCAAGGGCTTTTTTACCATTCACACTATCCTCCTTTTCGGGGATAATCTTTGCCCTGGTTGTTATTTTGTCCACATGGTAGAGGAGTGAAAGAGTGTCTTTTGAAAGGGGGAGTAGCCTTGTGATATAGATAAGTGAAAGTGGGTCGTGGAACGGTGGAGTTTTTATCACGGTATCAGAGTATATCGCCATGCTGTCCGACATACTGTAAATCATAGATGATCTGGCGTGGTATCCTCCTTCGTTCAGCACCTTTTCGTACTTAACCGTGTGTAGCTCTGAGGTATCAATGTATGAATCAATCCTATCCTGAACCCTGAAAAAGTAAGAGAAAGTGCCAGTTGACCTGAGCGCGAGCGATAAGTGATAGCATGGAATCCCCTCAACCTTCTTGATGTTGGGCGAGACCGTAAGCTCTAAAATCCCTGCCTTGATGGGGCCAAAATAAACGTTCATGGAGATTTTTTCCCCACGAGGGAGGGAAAGCGCCAGTACGAGGAGCAGAGTGGTCATTCAGGGGTGATTTTCAAAAACCTTCTTTTCCCAACTTTTACTACGATTGGTTCGCTGAGTTTCTTAATTTCAAGTGTTTCATTCGTAACAGGCTCACTATTTATCTTCACGCCCCCCTGTCGAATCAGCCTTCTTGCCTCGCTCTTTGATGGGACAACCCCTGCCTTGTAGAGAATGTCTATCAGTAATTCGCCCTCACTGTCTAACTTATAAACCGGGATGTTGTCAGGGATTTCCTTCTGCCTGAAAACGCGATTGAAGTGTTCCTCGGCCCTTTTGGCCTTTTCATAACCGTGGAACAGCTGAACTATTTCAAAGGCAAGCCGTGCCTTGGCATCCCTTGGATTCTCTTTTACAAGTTTTTCCACTTTTTTAAGCTCGTCATCATCGTAGTAGAGAACAAGCTTAAAGTACTTGAGAATCAGATCATCTGGTATGGACATTACCTTGCCGTACATATCTTCAGGAGAATCTTTCAGGGCTATATAGTTATCGTAGGATTTGGACATTTTGAGCTTTCCATCCGTGCCCTCAATAAGAGGCACTGTGAGGATCACCTGGGGCTCCTGACCGTAGTATTTTTGAATATCCCTTGCGATGACAAAATTGAACTTCTGGTCTGTGCCTCCTACCTCGATATCCGAGGAAATGGCATAGGAGTCATAACCCTGGAAGAGTGGGTAGAGTAGTTCATGAATGAAGATGGGTATTTCCTTCTCAAACCTCATTTTGAAATCATCGCGCTCAAGCATTCTTGCCACCGTATAAGTTGCGGCAAGCTCAATGACATCCTTGGATGTGAGGGCTCCAAGCCACTTCGAATTGTAAGTGACCTCTGTCTTTTCGGGGTCAAGTACCATGTAGACCTGCTCAAAATATGTCCGGGCGTGCTCTTTAACCTCTTCCTCGGAGAGTCTCGGCCTCGTCTTGGATTTTCCCGAAGGGTCACCAATCATTGCAGTAAAGTCACCCACGATAAAAACAATCTGATGCCCAAGGTCCTGGAGGTCTTTAAGTTTTTTAAGGCAAACATAATGGCCGAGATGGAGGTCGGGTCTTGATGGGTCAGCACCGTACTTTATGCGCAGAGGAATCCCCTTTTCCCTGGACCTTTTGAGCTTTGCGACAAGCTCTTCCATGGGAAGTAAGTCGACAGTATTCTTCTGTATAATCTTGATTTCTTCTTCTATGGACAGGTTTTTCATGCCCAATAAATGAATATTCCGCAGTTCGGACAGGTCTCTATCTTTTCATTATTGTGTGGTTGAGAAACCACAGATATGGGGAGTTTTACAAAGCAGTTCATGCAAACTCCCCCGATGATCGGGGAAACCCCTCTTCCGTATCTTTTCTTTAAAATGTCGTACTTTCTTAAGATGTTTTCGGGAATCTTACTTCTGATCTCATCCCTGGCCTTTTCCAGAGCCTCTAATTTCTGCTGAACATCAATCTCAAAGCCAAGGTCCCGGTAATTTGGGTTTTTAATCTCCTCAATCATAAGATCAAGGTCGTTTAGCGTAATCAGTGCCTCGAGGATTTTATTCACTTTCTTCCTCCTCAAGCTTCAAGAGGTATTCCACAAACTCTTTAGGGCTCTTGATATCCATATAATCGTTCCTTCTTGCGAGTTTTCTTGCGATCTGTGCTATCTTTCCAAGTGTTAAAAGATAAGTGGTTCCAGGGTCCTGAGGTGGTGCACACAGAAGGAAGAATAGATGAACAGGTTTCCCATCGAGGGAATCAAAGTCAACGCCCTCCTTTGAAAGCCCCACCACGAGATAAACATCGTCGAGAACCACACTCCTGACATGTGGAATTGCGATGCCCTTTCCGATTCCGGTGGAACCGATGGATTCTCTTTTCTTGAGGGCATCCAGGACGATTTTTTCTCTCTCTTCAGGGAGTTTCAAAACACCCAGGAGTTCTTTTAGAACTTCGTCTTTTGTTTTGGATTTAAGATCAAGTATAACTCGATCCTCGGAAATCAAATTTTCCAGCATAATAATGCCTCCATTTGTGTTGATTTTACTTTTCTATTACATCCATGTCAATAAACGATGGACGTGTTTAATTTTATCCCCAATTCTTAAAAATTTCTACTTTCATAACGAATTCATAGGGAAATTGGGCACTTTGCTTTAAAATATACCCTTCAAATTCTTGGAAAAGGGAGCAAGAAACCAACATGTTCAGGAAATTTAGGAAGCATCGGAGGAAAAACAAAATACAACAACCACCTGAAAAAAAGCCCATTACAACGGTGGAAGTATCGATCATCGGTGGGGAGTATGATAAGTACATGTATAATGGCCCCATCCCACCGGTGGGTACATTTATCTTTATTAAGCCGAAGGGTGAAGAGCACGAAATACTCGTTAAAGTAAGAGGAATGTCGAGCAGACCTGTGGAAAAAGAGATCGAATCCATGCGAATAGCTCCGGATCGTGAAGTGGCAAGGATAATGCGGAATATGACTAAGGGATATTTATGGGAGCACGAGGAATACCGGGATATCAAGATTACAAAAACCGAATTTGATGCCAAGACTGGCTACATAAAGTTTGATTACATCGCTGAGAGGAAGCATAAGCTCTCTAAATTTTCCATAAGACTTGCAAAGCTGCTCCATGTCAGAGTGGAATTCACGCAGGTGGGTGCTCGAGATTACGCAAAGGAGATCGGTGGGATAGGTCCCTGTGGGCGCGAACTCTGCTGCAAGTCTTTCCTTAAAGAGATTCCCTCGGTCACACTGGACATGGCAAGACAGCAGTATCTT
>JALXCE010000191.1 GCA_026991055.1 Caldifarciminota bacterium
GGGTAATAAAGCTCCCTTAAATAAACAACCACCGCTGCCTCAACATAGGCCATTGCCACTGCAAAAAGGCTTAAATAGAATATTCTCTTAAATGCACGCATTTCTCCCTCCCGGATACATGCTCAAAAGCCTGTTGGTTTGTTTATGAAATAAACCTCAAGCCCAAATTTTTCCTCAAGGTGCCTTCCAAGTGCCCTAACACCTAAGGTCTCAGTTTTATAGTGTCCACCAAACAAAACATTGATCCCTGCTTCAAAAGCATTCCAGTAGTAGCTGTGCCTCGGCTCACCTGTTATGTAGATATCCAGCTTTTTCTCAATAGCCTCGGGGAGGAGAGAAATGGCATCCCCTGAAACATAGGCTCCGCACTTGATTTCCTTTGGCCCAAAATCCCAGAGAATGGAATTTGTCCCAAGGGCCTCATCAAAATTTGCCTTCAACTCGTCCAATTTAACCGGCCTTTCGAATTCAAACTCGAATCCAATATTGATCCCGTGATAGTTTCCAAACTCCCCTGAGGGTTCAATTCCTAAAAGTCTTATCCCTTCGACATTGTTGCCATATTCCGGATGCAAGTCAAGGGGGAGATGGGCCGCGTACAGGGCCACATCGTTATCTATCAAAAACTTTATCCGCTCAAACATGGCATCAACAATGGGAATGGGCTTACCCCAGTAAAGGCCATGGTGGACTATGAGCATGTCGGCATTCTTTGCCTCTTTGAAAACCTCTAATGAGGCATCCACTGAAACTGCCACCCTCTTAACCTCGTGGTCACTTCCCACCTGTAGTCCATTTAAACTGATGTCTTCGATGCTTCTGATATTGAGTAACTCGTCAAGATAAGATACAATTTCGCTGACTTTCATGGTCTCTCCTTTCAGGTTTTGGGTCTCGATTTCCTCTTTATTATCAAGCCATAAGTCAGATATTGACAACCTGACATAAACGGCTTTAAAGTCAATCACTGTGAATGGAGAATTCGAAACAGTCATAGGTCTTGAAATTCACGTTCAGCTAAATACAAAAACAAAGCTCTTCTGCTCGTGTCCAAACACGTATGGAGAAGAGCCAAATACTGTGGTTTGCCCTGTCTGTCTTGGGCTGCCAGGTGCACTTCCTGTTGTCAACGAAGAGGCCTTCCGACTTGCTGTAAAGGTTGCCCACGCATTCAACGCAAAAATTCACCCCGAATCAGAGTTTTACCGAAAAAACTACTTCTACCCGGACCTTCCCAAGGGCTACCAGATCACCCAATACACCCGCTCTATTGCCACTGAGGGTGTAGTGGAGTTTGATGTGGATGGTGAAACAAGAAGCGTGAGGATAGAGCGCATGAATATTGAGGATGAGGCAGCGAAGTCCATTCACACAGAGGATGGAAATGTTCTTCTTGACTTCAACCGTGCTGGTATCCCACTTCTTGAAATAGTTACGAGACCGGATATGAGGAGTCCAAAAGAGGCAAGGATGTTCCTTGAAAGGCTAAAGCAGACCCTCAGGTATCTTGGAATCTCAAACTGTGATATGGAAAAGGGCGAGCTTCGCGTGGATAGTAACATTTCCGTGAGGCCAAAAGGCCAGGAATCCCTTGGCACGAAGGTCGAGCTTAAAAATCTCAATTCTTTCAAAGCCGTTGAAGATGCGCTGACCTACGAGGCAAAGAGGCAGATTGAGGCCCTGAAAAATGGAGAGCAGATAGTTCAGGAAACCCGTCTCTGGGACGAAGGTGCCCGGGAAACCCGAACCATGCGTGTAAAGGAGGAGGCCCACGATTATCGCTATTTCCCCGAGCCTGACCTGATGCCCGTTTACATTGACCAGAAATTTATTGACGATGCCCTGAATGACCTGCCCGAGCTCCCCTGGGAGAAGGAAGAAAGGTTCGAAAAAACTTACGGTCTCAAGAAATCCCAGATACTTGTTTTGACACACGAAAAAGATGTTGCCGATTACTTTGAATCCCTCGTTGATAAGTTGCAAAAAATGGCAGGTAAGGCGGGGGATGCGGTAAAGCTTGCTGCCAACTGGATGAGCACAGAAATCCTTAGATACCTGCACGAGACAGGTAAAACCATCAAAGAATTTAAATTTAAGCCATCGGATATCGCTGAGCTTCTCTCACTGGTTTTGAAAGAAGAAATCACTCTCAATATTGCCAAAGACGTGTTCAGGAAGATGCAGGAAACAGGCGAGAGTGCCTCAACAATCGTTGAAAAAGAAGGATTGAAGCAGGTTCGCGATGAGGATTTTCTTGAAAGCGTTGTCAACGAGGTAATAAGCGAAAATCCTGACATTGTCGAGAAATATAAGAAGGGCAAAACTGGTGTCCTCGGCTTTCTCATTGGCCAGGTGATGAAAAAGACCCGTGGAAAGGCCAATGCAGGCATAGTGAAAAAACTTTTAGAAGAGAAACTCTCCTGATGGACGGATACGAATTCCTTAAACAGTTTACGAAATCCTCCCAGAGTCTTAGAATGCCCGTTTATTACTTCTACGGGGAAGAAGATTATTTGATGGATACTGCCATTACCCGTATTGCTCAGGCAGCGGGCTGCGACACGAAACTCCTTTACTTTGGGGATGAGGCAAAGAAGGACGATATTATCCGAAGTGTCCAGGAGACAGGACTCTTTGATACTTCAAGAAAATTTGTTGTTTTAAAAAAGGCCGAGAAATTTAAACCACTGGCAGAGCTTGTTCTGGCCGGCATCTGGCGGACATCATCTCCACTCATCATCATCTGTGAGGCAGAAAAAAGGGTGTGCCTCAAGAAGATGGAGAAGCTGGACAGAATCTTCGTGGTCGAATTTTCTCTGCTCGACCAGGGCATCATCCGGCGATGGGTCAGGAAAAAGCTCGCAGACGAGGGGATAAAGTTTGATGAGAAAACCCTTGATACACTCATTGGCATTTTGCCAAGAAGGCTTCGCGAGATTGATAATGAGCTTAAGAAAATTATCCTTTACATCGGCGAGAAAAAAATCCTGACTTTAGAGGATATTCTGAGTGTTGTGACACCTTACGAGGAGGCGCGTGCTTATCGTCTTTATAGTCTTGTGAAGGCAAAGGATAGGGCAGGTGCCCTCAAGGAGCTTGACATCCTCAATGCCGCTGGAGTCCAGTCACGCAATATGGTTTCATACCTCTCGAGCGTTTACAGAAACCGGCTTACAAAGAATCTGAAGATTGCGAGGGCAAAGGATTTTGAAAACTTCAGACGACTTGTTGCGCTGGAGGCAGACCTTCGCTCACGGGTGGTAAATGAAGAGCTTGCCACCAGACTGGCTTTGCTTGACCTTATTGAAAAATGAAAAGGCTGCTAATTTTCCTAATCTTTCTGGGATTTGCCCACTCGCAGAACCTTTCGAGCTATCCCTTAGAGGCTGATTTTTACGAATCATCGCACAACTACAAAAAGGCCATCGAGGTTCTGAAAGAAGGCTACAGGAAGGAAAAAAATCCACAGTATCTTCTGAGAATCGCTAAAGATTACCTCAATCTCGGCCAATACCGAAAGGCCTATAAATATGCAAATCTTGCTTACAAAAAGACCCAAAAGTCCGGCGCATGCATCACGATGGTTCGCGCACTCATCGGGCTTGGAAAGGACGAGTTCGCATTTTCCTATCTTGGCAAGTGCATTAAAAAATTCCCGGATGACACTTCTGTAATTCACTTTGCGGCCAATGTATATGACGCAATGGACAGCCTTGAGAAGGCGATAAAATTTTACGAGAAATTGGTGCCTGCCACTCAGGACACCAATGTGATTATTCAGTATGGAAGTGCGCTTGTACGAGCAGGTTACTATGAAAAGGCAGAGAGCCTCTTGATTGACGTGGAGAAATCCCTGGAAAATCCCGATTTCAGGGTGGAAATCTCGCTTGGGACCATTTACGAGAAGAAAAAAGATTATGAGAAAGCGCTGATTCATTATTCAAAGGCCAACATGCTTCAGCCGTCAAATCTGACCATCCCCATGAAGATGGCAATTATTCTCATGGAAATGGATTCAACGGCAAAGGCTCTTGAGCTCTTAAACGAGCTTGAGAGGATTGCACCAACGAGCACGCGGGTGCGAAAACTCATCTCCCTTTTAAGCGAAAAATCGGGAGATCGTCAGCGGGCGCTGACCGAAAGGCTCGCGGCCTATGCCATAGAGCCCGATGACCCACAGGACCAGTATTACATTGCCCGATATTTGATAAACATCGGGGAGAACCGGATGGCGGAAAAATTTCTCAAAAAATCCATTGCAAAAAATCCTGAGCCGGACAATATCTCACTTTACGCTTACCTGCTCCTGGGCGAGAAAAAGTTCAGAGATGCCCGAGAGCTGCTTTATCATGCTTTAGAGAGCTTTCCAGAAAACGCATATCTCAATTCCCTGACAGGATACTACTTTGAGCAAATAGGTGATTACAGGCTTGCTTATAAATACTATCAAATTGCCCTTCAGCACGACTCCTTAAATCCCAAGAGATACGTTGACCTTGCACTTGTTATGAGCAAAACCGGTAAGAAAGAGGACGCGATTAAACTGCTCGAGAAGGCAAGAGAAAAATTCCCCAACAACCGCGATATTCTTTTCAACCTCGGTAATCTTTATGGTCAGACCAAAAACCTTGACAAGATGGAAGAAATTTATAAAGAGCTTGCAAAAACTGATACAGCGGAGATTGCTGTTATAATGAATAACTGGGGCTATTTTCTGGCAAAGTACGGGGTGAAGCTTGATTTTGCAGATAGTCTTATAAATGAGGCGCTCAAAAGGGGGCCCAACAACCCCATATTTCTCGATTCCAAAGGATGGGTTGAGTTTCAGCGTGGGAATTATGAAAAGGCCTTTGAATTTTTGAAAAAGGCCATTGATAACGGGGCAAAGGACCCGGACATTTTTGAGCACATGGGGAAAATTTATGAAAAACTTGGAAAACCTGAGGACGCAATAAAATGGTATGAAAGAGCACTAAAAGCTGATCCATCGAAAAAATACCTGAAGGGGAGAATAAAATGGCTAAAGAAAAGGTTATAGTCGGTCTAACAGGAAACCTCGGCTCGGGCAAATCTACTCTTGCAGAATTTTTAAAAGAGTTTGGCGCAGATGTGATAAATGCTGATTCCATTGGCCACGAGGTGCTCCGTAGGGTTCGAGATCAGATTGTCGAAAGGTTTGGTGATGACATTTTAGATGAAAAAGGCCAGATAAACAGGAAGGCACTCGCATTTAAGACTTTTAAGGACAGGGAGTCGGTTGAGGCACTAAATTCAATTGTGAAGCCTCACATAATCAATTTGATCGATGACCTTGTGAAAAAATCAAAGGCGAAGGTCGTGGTGGTGGATGGAGCGCTCATTTTTGAATACCACATGGAAGATTATTTCGACTACATCGTATATGTCTATACACCCGAGGGGATGAGCATCGAGAGATTTATGAAAAGAACAGGATATCCGAGGGATATGGCAGAGAGGATTTTGAGTTTTCAGATACCAGCCTCTTCAAAAAAGGAGCGGTCTGATTTTATAATTGAGAACACAGGAACGGTTGAGGACCTTAAAGAGAAGGCAAAGGAGCTCTGGGAAAAGCTCCGGAACGACCCATAAATAGGAGGTTTGTATGCTGATACTTCTTCTAATCACGGCCCTTCAGTTTCAAAGTGTTAAGGTATTCGATACCCCAAATGATGCGGGAAAATCGCTGACAGTTAAATGGGCGGTTTCTGGCAACACGGCCAGCGTGGATAGTGTTCTCATTTATCGCTCCACATCAAAAAGTGGCCCTTTCGAGAAAATAAAGGTAATTCCGGGCTACAGCTCAAAATTTCAGGATATGGGACTCAAAAACCATGTACCCTACTATTATAAAATTGCCCTCTACACATCTGAAGGGGTGCTCGAATCCGACATTGCAGGTCCGGGAATTGCGAAGCCTCAGTGGTTTCATACAGGTAGGGTAAACATCTTGATCGGTGTGCTACTTTACACGCTGATTTTGCTCTATTTCATCCAGAGTGCCCGCAGGGGAAAGGAACTTTATCTCCGGCCAATTCCCGGGATTGAAGCGGTGGACGAAGCAATTGGTAGGGCAACCGAAATGGGGCGTCCCATCCTTTTTGTGCCCGGTTTATCCACAATTAGTGATGTTGCGACCATTGCCGCTCTCAATATCCTTTCTCACGTTACGAAAAAAGCGGGTGAATACGAGACAAAGATTATTGTGCCCAATAGAAATCCGGTGGTTTATACAGTTGCACGTGAGATTGTTAAAGAGGCATACACCTCAATAGGACGTCCGGACCTCTTTGATCCTGATCAGGTCTTTTATGTTACCGACAGTCAGTTCGGGTATGCGGCTGCTGTTTCGGGTATTATGGTCAGGGAGAAGCCAGCAGCCAACTTTTTCCAGGGAATGTTTTATGCAGAGTCGCTGATCCTTGCAGAAACTGGAGCTGCAACAGGTGCTGTGCAGATTGCCGGCACCGATGCAGTTACTCAGTTACCTTTCTTCATCACCGCTTGTGACTATACCCTGATTGGCGAAGAGCTTTACGCGGCATCGGCCTATTTATCAAGGGAGCCGTTGCTGGTTGCCACCCTCAAGGGACAGGACTGGATGAAGTTTCTGATCGGTCTTACAATCGTTGTGGGCTCAGTCTTTGGGCTTTTAGGCTCAAAGCTGATTCTTGGCATATTTTGATTGGAGACTCTTGGTGAAGTTTTAAAATACGAGCGAACAAGATACAGACACCGTGATCAGAGACTCGTTCATTATCTCGAATTTCGGGCAATATTGAAATCAATTCCCCTTCCCCGGGGTGCGTCCATTTTAGATATCCCATGTGGCTTTGGGAGATTTTCAATACCTCTTCAAAGGATGGGATACAGGGTTGTGGCGGCTGATATTTCCCATGCAATGGTGAAAAGGACACGAGAAAAGGCAGAAATTACAGGGGTCGTCGCTGATATAACTTCTCTGCCTTTCAGGGATAGGGCTTTTGATGCGGCCGTGTCCATTAGATTGATGCAACACCTTGACTTTGATGTCGCTATGAGGGCGGTTTCTGAACTCAAAAGGGTGTCAAAAAGGTTTGTCGTTCTCACCTTTTACAGGGAAAATTTTCTGCACAGGCTTGAGCGGAAATTAACCGGACGAAAGAGTGGAATAAGGTTTTTCGATGCGGGGAAGTTTATAAAAAGTGCGGGTGAAATTGGGCTTGAGCTTGAGGCATCCAGGGCACCCCTCGGCCCCATCCACGCGCAAACTGTGCTCGTATTCCGGGTTAAATCCTGAGGCTGTGGGTTATTTTCTTCCTTTGCCTTCTCAATTTTTTCCTGAAGGTGATATATTTTGTGGCAAATGATGCCATACCTTCATCGTGCCAGTAAAAATCCATAAGCAGCTTGAGCTCATCCCCATCTGAGTCCACCTTTGAGAGGTCTTCGAGCCGTAGGATGAGGGGAACAGGCTGGTGAAGATAGAGCATACGGCTAACATCTACCATCACGATTCTGTTATTGTGGATGAAGAAATTTCCGAAGGTTAAATCCCTCATGAAAAAGCCCGTGTCGTGAAGTTTTCGGAACACATCGGCAAGCATCGTGAGAGTTTCTGTGATTCCAGTTTTATGCTTCAGGACTTCCCTCACAGGGATCAGGTTCTCTATGTATTCCTCCACAAATCCAGATTCAACTACTATCCCGTGCTCCCTAATTTCCCAGTAAAAAAGTGGGCGTGGGGTGGAAAAGCTGTTTTTTCGTAAAAGGTTTATGTTTTTGTATTCGCGATAGCCCTTTGAAGGGCCAAAGAAATAGGGGAATACGCGGCTTTTTCTTATTTTGCTGATTTTCGTGATTTTGACTGTGAACTCGTTTATTCGATAGACGGTGGTGCCCCCACTTTTCAAAATTTCCCCCTCTCCCAGCCTGCCTTTAAGTCTTTTGAAGAGCTTTGAGTATTTTTCTGGAACCACTCTGAGTTCCATCAAAGAAATTATAAATCCCTCGGTTGGTCAACTCTACATGAGGTAAGTTAGGATGGCATCAGGGGGGAAACTCACTGTGCTCACAAGGATTTTGTAAGTGGATTGAGGAGAGAAAAATATTTTACCCATAGAATGAACCCTTTGAGAGCTCGCTTCTTGAGCTTGCTACCAAATCTTCCTCTCCCCGCATAAATTCTTGCGGGGAGAGGTCAGGTGAGGGGCTTCAACAAAAAATCATTCAAGTCAAAATCCGTAAATCTCCCTCTCCCACGAAGTGGGAGAGGGATGGGGTGAGGGCCTTCATCTTAAATTTTTGTAGATTTCAAGCGGAATGCTCCCTCTCTCACCCTCCCCCGCGTTTCGCGCGGGGGAGGGAACTGCCTTAGCGAAAAATCTTTTCCACATGTGGTCCTTTTGCCCGGAGCTCGATTTGGAATGGCGAAAATTTTAACTCTACCGAAGACAGTAGTATCAAAGACCGTATCAGTACCCTACAAGGTTTATGAGTGATGAGATGTTTGCTTGAGTACAAGAGGTTATGCAATTTTTTAAAGGAATTACTCCTTCCACCCCTGCAGGACTTTAAAAGTGGTGCCGAAGTCCATGATGAGTGTTTTTACGGCAAGTCGAGCTTTTACCTTTTCTTTCTCATCTGCAATTTTTTCATAGTCCTCCAGGACATCCATAATGCCGATTTCAATTAAAAAATCTGCCTGAGACTGTATCCTTAATTCCCGGTACCCGTGGCTCTCAAAAACCTTTGATAGCAGAGAGAAATCCACAAAAAATGTGATATCCTGCTCCCCAGGATTTTTGGTAAAATGTCCACCAGGCCCATGCCTTCTATATGTTTGAATGGCTCCGTAGGGAAATCTTCTCTCGTATTCTCGACGCTCAAATCCATAATCTATAACCAATATCTTCCCGCGGTGTCTCAATGATAGCTCCCTGATCAGACTGTCCCATCCCCGGGGCAATACAACAAACTGAGATTCCCTGTATTCCTTGAGAATCTCTTTATCTTCTTTTGATGCATCAACGAGCTCATATTCCATGCCTTCCTTGAGCAGAATTTCATACCATTCAGTTTCAGAATCTTGCTCAGAAAATCCCGTATCATCAGACTTTGAAGAGGAATTCCCCCCACCTCTCTCCTCCCCCCACGCACTTCGTGCGCGGGGGGAGGAGAAGGGAACTACTTTATCAGACTTCTTTACCCTTTTAAACAGGTCAAAGGGGAATGCATCAAAAAGCTCGTTGGCAAGCACAAGGCCCTCAAAGGGCTTGAGGTCCTTTATGGATTCAATCCATGTGACATTATTAAATTCTCGCAAAACCTCCCTCTCGATCTCGCGTAGATATTCACTTCTCTCCAGGATCAAATAGTCTCCGTGAAACTCCTTCAGAATGTCATGGGCAAGCCAGCCCTTCCCAGCTCCTATCTCTAAAACAGTCTTAATTCCCATTTCTTTGAGCCACCTGCCGATGGTCATCCCAAAAATTGGATGTAAATCCGAGCTTGTATAAAAATCCCCCTCTTTCCCTATAACCGGTGGCCTGCGGTTGTAATATCCAAATTCTGGATGGTAAAGGGCAAGCTCCACAAATTCACTAACGTGAATAGCCCCTTTTTCTCTAATTTTATTGGCGATTATCTCCTCGAGTCCCATAGTTTACCACGAGCCTGTAGTGCCTTACAAGATAATAAAGGGAGGTGATGGCAAATATTAGCATTTCCCTTCCGTTGCCGGCAAGTACGGTAAAATAGGCCCCGATGAGGGTTATAATCAATGACGGCAGGTAAATAATGATTTCGAGAAGTCGCCTGTTATGGACGAAGTTTTTTAGAAAAATCAGGAGAAATCTTCCAAGCAGGAAAACGATAACTGCTACGAAGAAAAACAGGAACCTGTAAATATAGAGGGAATCAGGCCTCAGAAGTATGGTTTTGTAGTGGATTAAGAATCCAAAAACCACCCACAGAAGGAGATTGACTACTAAATAGGCAAGGAGAATCAACGAGGTAGTAAGCCTGAGAGCTCTTTAACGATCTTTTTAGTCTTTTCCGGCTGTTTGACGATAACGAGGATGGAGTCGTCACCTGCAAGTGTACCAAGGATTCCGTCATATTTGAGTTCATCAATAAGCGCAGCCACACCGTGAGCATTTCCCGGAGATGTCTTAATCAGGATAAGGTTACCTGTATAGTCGATGGATTCAACGAAATTCTCGAATGCTACCTTTATCTTTTCCCAGATTCTGTTGGATAGCCCCTTTTGCATTAATTCATATTTATAAACACCGGGCTTAATCCGAACCTTGACAACTCCCATCTCCTGTAAGTCTCTTGAAATGGTCGCCTGAGTGGTTTTTATACCCCTCTTCCTGAGTTCCTCAAGGAGCTGAAATTGCTCGCCAATTTCCTTCTCTTCAAGGATCTGTTTTATGAGCCTCTGTCTTTCTTTTTTCTGTCTCATATTCATTTAGTTCCGCATAATTATACATTCCCCCTGTATTTTGTGTCAACCTATCGAAAGTGTGTTCTAAAATTCCCCCCTCTTAGCCTCCCCCCACGCACAAAGTGCGTGGGGGGGAGGGAATAGGTGGGGGGGCAAATTTTTTTCAAAAAATTAATGGATTTGAGATTTTTCAAACAGGCTCACCTGGCGATGCTGGTGAGGTTTTGTGGAATTTGATGGAATTTATCGGGCTATGCCCCTGTCAAAGACTTTAAAGAGAAGCTTATAAAGGAACCAGAGCATAATAAGGAGTGTTATAAAGGAAATCTCATAGTGTCTGAAATTGATCCCCGTTGCAAGTGCCTCCCGCATCAATATCATGAAGTTGAATCCGGGAATGTAGAAATACCAGTCTGGAACTGAAAGACGGGTGAAGCTTTGAACAAAAATCATCGGAATAACTATGAGCAGAATCACTGGCGTCATGTAGTTTTGTGCCTCTCTGTAGCTTCTCGCATAGGCGCTCGCTATAAGCACAATAGTAGATGCTATTATCATGAAAATTAATAGCAGCAAAACGAGAAGTAATATATCCAGTCCACTGACCTTGAGCATTCCCACACCGGTTCCACCTAAAAAGATTATATATACAATGTAAAATCCGACGCCCATCAAAACAGTAGTTATCAGCGAAATAGTTGAGACGTTTAAAATCTTGCCCAATAGAATTTCCTTTTTACTGACCGGTAATGAAAGGAGAACATACAGGGTTTTGCGCTCCTTCTCTCCTGCAATTGTATCAACACCCGGTGCTATGGCTCCCGAGATAAGGCCGAAAATGAAGAGAAATCCAAGTACCAGGCCCGCAACAACACCTCCGAGTTCCCTCTCAGTGATGACGCTTTTAGGAATCACCTTGAGCTTTCTCATTTGAATCTTGCCCTGCCCGGAATTCTCATAACTCTCGATTATCAGCTTTGCCCTGGTGAGCGCCTTCTTGGATGAGCTTGATAGGGGATTGTAGTAAATTTCAACCGTCGGCGGATTTTTCTCGACCACCCTCACATACAGGTCTATTTTACCTTCCCTTAGAGCTTTGTACGGGTCTTTGGCCATAGTGAGGTTAATAAACTTTGACTTTGCAAAAAGCTCAAAAAATCCGGGAAGTCGAAATCCACTGATCATTACGTTCGAAGGGGTGATCTCGATTTTCTTCTGCTGTTTACTCTGAATTGCCTCGGGGATACCAATAAAAATGGGGATAACTACCAGAGGGACAATTATGGTGGAATAGAGCACCCTTTTGTTTCTCAGCGCATCTTTGATCTCTTTTTTGTAGATGGCGAAAACCTTTTTAAAGTTCATAGCCTATAGCCTTGATGAAAATCTTCTCAAGCTTTTTCTCGTGATATCTATCCTGCAGTTCTTCAAGGGTACCGGTGGCGACGATATTGCCTAAATGAATGATTGCGATTCTGTCGGATACATCTTCGGCTTCAGACATGATGTGGGTGGAATAGAGAATTGCTTTACCATGGTCCCTTTCTCTTCGGACGATCTTTTTGAATACCTCACGTGCGGGGACATCAAGGCCATCAGTGGGTTCATCCAGGATGAGAATGGGGGGATGAGGCAGAAGGGCTCGCGCAAGCGAGCCCTTCTGCCTCATCCCCCTCGACAACTCTCCTCCCTTTTTCTCTAAAAAATCCCCCATATCAAGATCTCTCGAAAGCTCATCAATACGCCTTTTGATCTCATTCTTTGTCAAACCATAGAGCTCTCCCCAGAATTCAAGACTCTCCCTGACTTTCAGCCTTTCGTATATGCCGTTTTCCTCAAGAACAGCACCGATGCCGGATTTATACTCGTACTCGTCTTTTGAAACTTTCTGACCGTTAACAAATACTTCCCCTGAATCTGGCTCAATTATTCCGAGGATGATGGAAATTGTGGTGGTTTTACCGGCTCCATTGGGCCCAAGAAGAGCAAAAACTTCTCCCTCGTTCACCTCGAAGCTGATACCGTTTAATGCGCGTGTCCTCCCGTAAGATTTATAAAGATTCCTTACCTCAATTTTCCCCATAAGGTCTGCCTGAAAACTTATCGATTACCCAACCAGTTTGATTCTTGACCATAAATTTTACACCATGGGGAGAGATTTCACCAATTATGTAATGGTTTTCGGGACTGAATTTCTGGATAAATTTTACCCTGCCCGGTGAAGCTTCGTATGAGGGAGCCCCGCCACCTCCAGAAATGATCTCATAAAATCCGCTAAACTCAGATTTTCTTGCGAGCTCAGGAATTATTTTTGAATTTCTGATGAAATCAATTCTCTGGTCAAGCCATACCCGTGCGTAAAAGTGCTCGTGGGCGTTGAATACGGCGATCACGTCGTTATTCAGGGCAAGTGCCGCAGCAGAGTCACGTGCAGCAGGATGAAGGTCGAGACTTGACCCCTCGTGGCCTCCCACAGGAAAGAGCGGCTCATGCCAGAAGAGGAATTTGTACGGTACCCTGTATTTCCTCAAAATGCTATCAGCCCATGTGTATTGAACCCTGTTTATCTTCATCGCTCTGAGCTTTCCACCCGTTTTTGTGTATTTGTAATCCGGGTTTAATGCGACGAAGAGGGCGTCACCAATTTTAAAGTAATAAACATTCCCCTTATAAGGTGGCTCTCCGGGCTTTGCTTCAGGTCCATTAAGGGGATTAGGAAAGAATCTGAGCCAGTAATCTTCTGCGCTATTGGGTGGATTTAAATCGGTGTAGGCATGTTTTCCGAGCTTCAGCAAGGGGGCAGACGCGTCATGGTTCCCCATCACCGTGAAAACAGGAATAAACGGCGAAACAGGCTCAAGTGCCCACCACCAGATCTCGTACATGATTCGCACGAACGCAGTGTCGGTGGTATAGCCCTTTATGAGGTCACCAAGAACAATGATGAATGCTGCACTATCCCTCAAACTGGCAAGTCCCAGTTTTCTCAAGACTTCTACGTTAACACCGTTAATCCTCTCTCTTGTGCCAGGTGATTTCCAGTTGGCACGGGTATCCCCAAAAACTGCAAATTTGAAGTTCAATGTATCAGGCATGTGAAATCTGTAGGGTCTCGACCGGAATGTGTCTTGCGGGAAATAAGAGCGGATTCTGTATGTATAATAAAGATTCTGGGAAAGACCGTTAATTGAAACTCTGTGCCATCTTGCGAGTGTCGTATCTTTGAAAACTCTTCCATCGTTTAAAACAACTTCGCCCTGCGATGGGAAATTGGTTCGCCACATTACATCAATACCATCGGGCCGGAGATTACCCAGCACGGGGCCGAGGTCAATTAGACCGCCCAGCCGGTATTTACCATCTTTCACTACGACCCTGAATTTATAGCCCTTTGTGGAAACCTCTTTTTTCTTTTTGAGATCGGTGTACTCGAGCTGGTAAAGGTAAACGTGTCCGGGCTTGATGTCTTTAATGACAAACTGAAAGAATGTGTCAACTGTGTCGGGATACCAGATATTTTCGAGGTACTTGGGCTCATAGATTTCAATGCCCTTTTGTGTCAGTTCCTGCTCATCGGAATAATAAATATTGGGCATAGCCGATGGATTTTGAGTCTTCATGGAAACGACAACGGTTGTTCCCACAACGCTCACCTGAGGCTCCACTACGTAAAAAGGAAGTCTCAGGATCAGAAAAAGTGCAAGTATATTCATTTTTTACTCCTCTATTTCTCCATCTTGGCCGAATCTCAGTATTGCAGGGCGATGGCTTTTGGCTTCCTCCGTGTCAATAAGCGCGTAAGACGCAATTATAACAGGGTCGCCGATTTCTCCTAATCTTGCAGCCGCTCCATTTAAAACTACCTCTCCACTACCTCGCCTGCCTTCGATGATGTAGGTTGAGAATCTGGCACCGTTGGAAATGTTATAAACTTCAACCTTTTCAAAAGGCAGGAGGCCAACTTTTTCCATATAAATGGGATCAAGGGTGAGGCTACCTTCGTAGTTCAGGTTTTTACCGGTTATCCTCGCCCTGTGTATTTTTGATTTTAAAACCCATATTTTCAACTTAGCATCACCTCCATATTGTCAATTAATCTTGTATTGCCCACCCAGACGGCGAGGGCAATTAAGGTTCCATCTTTTATTTCATCCACTGGAAGGAAATTTTCAGGGTCGACTATTTCCACGTAGTCGATCTTTTTCACATGTTTGTGGCCTTTGATGAATTTTACCATTGCCTCTTTAATTTTTTTCGGGTCACGCTCGCCTTTCTGTATGAGCTCTTTTGCAAGTTGTAAAGAATTGTAGAGGGCAAGGGCATCCTTTCTCTCCTCAGGTGAAAGGTACTGGTTTCTTGAGCTCATAGCGAGTCCATCGGGCTCTCTCACTATTTCCCCGGGAATAATCTCGATATCCATGTTCAGGTCTTCCACCATGCGTTTTATAACTTTGAACTGCTGGTAGTCCTTTTTGCCAAAATAGGCCTTTGTGGGTTTGACAATATTGAAGAGCTTTGTGACAACGGTAGTAACCCCTCTAAAATGGCCCGGCCGGAAGGCTCCACAGAGCCTGGTTGTGATGTCCTCGACCTCCACGTAGGTCTTGTAGTTTGGTGGATACATCTCATCAGCGTGGGGGTAAAACACGATGTCCACGTTCTCTTTCTCAAGTTTCTTGCGGTCTCCTTCGAAGTCTCGTGGATATTTTTCAAAATCTTCGTTGGGGCCAAACTGAGTGGGATTGACGAAAACCGATACGACGACAATGTCGTTGTCCTTTCTTGCCATTCTTACAAGGGAAAGGTGTCCTTCATGGAGTGCCCCCATTGTGGGGACAAATCCAATTGACTTTCCCTCCTGTCTCAACCTTGATGAAACCTCCTGCATTTCCTTAATCCTTTCAATAACCTGCATTTTCTCACCTCCACAAAATTCGTGGGATTTTTAAGTTTCGGTTAGATGTCATTATAATAACCACTTGTATGAGGAAAATCTATGCTTTTCTCGCTGTAATTATCTTTTCGATAGTTGCCTGTACGTCCGGTAATCAAAAAGGTGTGCCTTTCTGGAACGCCATGGGTGGCCCACTCGGGGATGCGCTGAGAAAAATTATCAATGACTACAATTCATCCAACCCCGGTGAGCCCATAGTTTATGTTAATCTCGGGAGTTACAGCACACTTTCACAAAAAATTATGGGAGCAGTTGCTGCAAATAAGCCCCCGGTTCTCGCCCAGGTCTATGAATCCTGGACTTCTGAGCTACTTGAGGCGAAGAAGATAGTGCCTTTCTACAGGTACATGCATAAATGGATACCGGATTCTGTTTTGAACGACATCTTCCCTGTGTTTATCAAAGACAACGAATGGGACGGTAAAATGCTCACCTTCCCTTTCAACAAGAGCGTGCCTGTTTTTTACTACAACCGTGATCTTTTTAAAAAGTACGGCATAGACCATTTCCCTCGGACATGGGAAGAATTCAGGGAGGTGGCGAAAAAATTAACGATAGATACAACCGGTGATGGGGTACCGGATATTTATGGCACTGCTTTTCCCGTGAATGTATGGCTCTACGAGGTGATACTCTATCAAAAGGGCGGGAAAATCATGGACCACGGAAAGGTGGCCTTTGATTCAAAGGCCGGTGTTGAGGCACTTCAGTACCTTGTTGACCTGATCTATAAGGATTCGTGCGCTTACCTCACCACGGGATTCAGGCATCAGGACGATTTTGCCACAGGAAGGGTGGCAATGGTTTTTGGGACGATTGTTTCCTATGCCTTTATGAAGCCAAAGATCAATTTCCATCTGGGTGTCGCCCCAATGCCCCATGATAAGGATTCCATCGTGATAATTTCTGGAACGAATGTTGCTATTTTCAGTGGCCAACCTCAGGATAAGATTGATAGGGCTTATGATTTCATCCGGTATTTCCTGAATGATAGCGTGCAGGTTTACTGGAGTACCCACACAGGATACCTTCCACTTCGAAGGAGTGCATTGAATAATCCCAAAATGAAGGAATTCATGTCTCAGGTGCCTGGATTTGAGCGTGCTATAAGACAGGTGGAGTATGCCACATTTGAACCACGGGACCCTGTCTGGTTTACGGGTAGAAGATACCTAACGACTGAAGGGCTTGAGCCTGCACTGAGGGGGTATTTACCACCTGAAGTGTCCCTTAAAAGAGCAGCAAAACTGCTTGAAACCGAGCTAAAACGTCGTTACGGAGGTTAATCCCCAAGAAGGTCGCCCTCTTCAGTGATTCCCGTTATTCTTGCTTTTATTATTCCGCTCCGCGGCTTTTTGAATTTCACTGAGAAATCAATCTCCGGGGCATCATGCTCTGTTCGTCCCTCGAGCTCGCTGTCCATGATTACCGTTACCTCTTTGCCCACGAGACTTTCCTGAATGCCTCGCATAATTTCTTCCGCACTCACCATCACCTCAGCCATTCTGTCTGTTATCTCATCGAGTGATACTTTTCCAGGTAGTCTGTAAGAGGCTGCCTCGGGCTCATCAGAATAGGGAAACAGTGCAATCCTTTCAGGCCGGTACCGATACAAAAAATCGATCAGCTCATCCACATCCTCGCTGGTCTCACCCGGAAAGCCCACAATAGCCTCTGTCCTTATAAAAAAGTCCGGTAGCTCATCTCTGACCAGCTTAAAGGCTCTCTCCACACTCTTTCTTCCACCTGCCCTTTTCATCAGTTTCAAAACTCTGTCCGATGCGTGCTGGACGGGAATATGGAGATACCTTGCTACCTTGTCACTCTCCTTTATGGCATCGATTAATTTCTTCGTGACTGAACCGGGATGGAGATACATGAGACGAATCAGCTTCACACCTTCCACTTTATTCAACTCCCTGATCAACTTATCCAGTTGTGGACTGCGATACAGGTCATAACCGTAAAGAGTCAGGTCCTGAGCGATGAGTATGATTTCCTCGACACCAATGCGGGTAAGCATTTCGACCTCGTTTACGATGTCTCCAATCTCCCGTGACCTATACCTGCCCCTCATCTTTGGAATAACGCAAAAAGCACACTTTCTATTGCAACCTTCAGCTACCTTTACGTAAGCATAAATTGGTGTTAGAAGCATTCTCGGTAGCCGGCTTGAATGAATCCAGGTGGAGGGCTTTAATGTTTTTAAACCCGGCCTTATGAGTTTTCGAGAATCAAGTTCGTCAATAAGTTTGTGAAGCTTCGGCTCTTCGTCTATGCCTACCACAAGGTCCACATCTTTGAATCTCTCAAGAATCTTATCTTTGATCCGATGGACAAGGCATCCAGTTACAACGACTTTCTTCACCTTACTGGATCTTTTGAGCTCGAGAACATGCTCAATTGTCGCAAAGGATTCATCAATGGCATCCTGAATGAATCCACAGGTATTGATGATAACAATGTCCGGACTTTCCCCATCAATGTCAAATTCGTAGCCGTGAGATGTTAGAATGCCGGTGAAAACCTCGCTGTCAACCTGATTTTTTGGACAGCCGAGGGTGATGACGGAAAACTTCTTCAATACCCGATCTCCAGCCTGTAGGCGAGCGCCTCAGGTAAACCCGCATCAATTATCTTTTTCATAGCAGTCTTGACGTCATATTCGATTCTGTGAAGCTCGAAGTATTTTTCATCTGTGTCGAAGATTCCAAAACTTGCCCGCCAATCCCTGTCTCGCGGCTGACCCACACTACCTGGATTTATCATGTATTTATGCCCTCGTAAGAGGTACAGCTCATTTTGATCAAGTTTTGTCACGTTACCCTCACGATCGCGCTGGAAAATAGCGGGAATATGCGTGTGACCGTAAAACCCCATCTCCTTTTCAAGGAATTTAAACTGGTACTTTGCCTCATACTCGTCGAAAATATATGTCCAGTTTTCTGGATTTTCCCACTCTGCGTGGGTAATCTCAAAGTCATCATCCGGTGAGATGCGATAGGGCAAATTTTTAAGCCATATTTTTTGTGCCTCGTTTAGCCTTGATGCGGTCCATTCGATGGCCTCTTTCGCATAGATGTTCATAAATCTCCGCTCTTCAACATTAACCACAGCCTCGTCGTGGTTTCCTTTGACCACGATGGCGCCACGCCTTTTGACGATTTCAATGCATTCAGAAGGATCAGCACCGTATCCCACTACGTCCCCGAGGACAATCAGGGCATCATATCCAATTCTATCAAGCTCTTTTAGGACACTTTGAAGTGCCTCTAAATTGCCATGAATATCCGATAGAATGGCAAATCTCATTTATCCCCCTCCTTGAAGCCAAGTTTTAT
>JALXCE010000192.1 GCA_026991055.1 Caldifarciminota bacterium
GTGGTGATGATGCCATACAATCCACCATTCTATGCCGAGCATATCGAAAAGTACGGTTTTAGAAAGGCAAAAGACCTCTTAGCATACATAATCAATGTTGACGACAAGTTCATAGCCTTTACCGACAGGTTGAAGAGGAGACTCAAGCCCCTCGCAGAAAAGGCAATGAAAAACGGTTTTACCATAAGGAATGTTAACTTTAAAAAGGTGGAAGAGGAAATTCCGCGTTTACGCGATATATACAACAACGCGTGGGAAAAGAACTGGGGATTCGTCCCTATGACCGACAAAGAGTTCGAGCACCTTGCCCTTGATCTTAAGCAAATAGCCATACCAGAGCTTACAAAAATCGTTGAATACAAAGGTGACCCCGCCGCATTTGGGCTCCTCATCCCTGATGTAAATCAGATTTTGAGGAAGATTAGAGGGAAACTTTTCCCATTTGGCATCTTCAGACTTTTCTTTGAATTTAAGAAAATCGATGGCCTTCGTTTAATAGCCCTTGGAATCAAAAAAGGTTATAGAAAAAGAGGGGCTGATTCTTTGATGTATTATAGATTTCTTGAAGACGGCCTCAAAATCAGAAAATGGAGCTACTGCGAGGTTTCCTGGCTACTTGAAGATAACTACCTCATCATCAGAGCCACCGAATTTATGGGTGGCAAAAAATACAAAACCTATAGATTATACGTAAAAAGTTTATAAACTTTCATTGACGTAAAAGTCTCAAAACTTTTATAATTCAGGCGAAATGGTAAAAGCTGATATATTGAAAAAAGCGCGGCAGTATGAATTAAAAGGGAATTACAACGCCGCTATCGAAGAATACAAAAAGGTTATAGCCGAGAATCCCAACGATGCATCTATTTACAATATGCTTGGGGACCTATATGCAAAATCGGGGGCAGTTGATGAAGCACTGAAAAGTTATGCTGAGGCTGCAAGAATTTACGAAAGTCAGGAACTTTACGAATACGCCATCGCCATCCTGAAAAAAGCCAAGAGGGTGATGCCAAAAGACCGCTACGTTTATTTCAAACTCGCCGATCTCTACCTCAAACAGGAAATGATCAGGGAATCTGAAGAGGTGATCAGGGAATATGTGGAAAAAGTCCGCGCAGGTGAAATTTTTATCAATAAGGAACAGCTTTACCACGACCTCGAGTATATTCTCAAAAACTTCGCAAAAGACGAAGAGATGCTTCAAATAATCACGAGCATTGTTGAAGAAAAGCTAAAAGACAAATCCGGCTTTTACGAAAAATTGTTAATAAATATCGCCGAAAAATACGAGCAACTTGGAAAGATTGACAGGGCTCAGGAACTTTATAAAAAAATCCCAAAAGATAGCCCATTTTATAAGAAGATAAAAGTTAAGCTTGCAATAAGCTCCACTGTGGATAAAGAAACGCTGAATGAAGCAATTAAGGAGCTTAAACAGAGAATTGTTGAATCTAATGGCACGATAAACGACTATCGGGAACTTATAACCCTTCTCGAGAAAAAGGGAGACCTTGAGGAGGCCTCGAAGTATTATACAGAACTTGCTGAACTCTATTACCGCTCCGGGGACCTGAAAAATGCCCTTCAAAGTCTTTTAAACGCCCTTGACAAAGACCCAAATAACAGCAGGGCACTCGAAGTGCTTGCAAGAATGATTCAGGAGAGACCTGAACTCCAATCCCGCGAATACGCCCACTATCTTGTTGACCTCGCAAACCGGTACCTTGAACTCGGCAAAGTGGATGAGGCTATAAATTACCTCCGCATGGCTGCAGAAACCGGATACGACAGGGAGTCGCTCATCAGTTTTATGAAGATGCTCCAGGAATGCAAAACCCTTCTCTCTATAAAGTTCCGCGGAATGCCTCTGATTAAAAGGATGAAAAACTACCAGGGAGAAGACCCGGTTACAGGCTTTATGAATCCCTGCCAATTCTTTTCAATCGCAAATGAAGAAATGGCAAGGGCCATGCGAAGAAATGAAACCCTTACCTTCGCCATCCTCAATATCGAAGGATTTCAGAGTTTTATTGAATCCTACGGGGAGGACATTGCCACAAATGTAATTCAAACAATCGGGCTTGAGATAAAAAGCAGGTTAGGGGATGACATTGAAAGGGGGAACGTATTTGTCACCCGACTATACCAGGATGTTTTTCTTTTCCTTCATAAAAGTCCGTGTTTCAAACTTAAAAAATATCTCGAACAACTCGTGGACGTCATTGAGAAAAAAGAGAGCATTCTTGGAGATTATTACGAAATTAAACTTGAAGCCGGCCTTATTGAGTATCCTAAAGAGGCAGGTGATTTTCGAGACGTCTTAAAGAGACTCGAATTTGTGCTGACAGAGATAAGTTTGAGAGCAGGGACTCACAGAAGAGACGTTTCTTCTCGAGTGGTTTGCCTCTCAAGCCTGTCCCAGGAGAGACAGGAATACCACATACCGGAATTTGTAAATAGAGAGAATGAACTTAATACACTGCTTGATATTTACGAGACGGTTTCAGGAAAAGGGGTCGAAAAGATCGTCTTTATAAGGGGCCCTGTAGGAATCGGTAAGACAACCCTGCTTGAAGAATTTTTAAATAAAATTCAGGGCGACAAAAATACCTGGATATTTAAAACAAATCTCTCGGCCACCCAGACACCAGCGACAGCGAGTGCAATAGTTGGTTTAATTCGCGATTTCATTCAGGACCCCACAAACCTGGAGCTTTTAAGCAGTATTGACGAAGTTCCTCCTGTCATCGCCGAGACCATTCCCCAGCTTGCAAAGAATGCAATTCCAGAAGAGGAACTCGATGAAGATGAACGGAAACTCCGTCTTATAGGCTGGCTTGAGAAACTCGTTGAAATGTTTGTGGAAGCAGGGACCATTGTTATAGCAATTGACGACCTCGAGTACATTGATGACCTCTCTTACACCGTACTCACTCATCTTATCGCAACATACAAGTGGGCCAGAATCTTATTCGTTGGGACCTACTCAACCGAATCCCTTTCGGAAAAGGAAAAAGTGGAGAGTACATTTGATTATTTTGAAAAATCGAACCTGCTAAATATCATTGATCTTAAGCCTTTTACCCGCGAAAAAGTTCGTGAATACATTGAGGATTTCCTTCTTACCACATCAATTCCGGATGAACTGATCGAATTTGTAATAAAAGAGACATCCGCCATTCCGCTCTTTATGAAAGAATTGCTGAAATCATTGATTGAAAATGGTGAACTTCGGAAGAAAGGCGGCAAATGGGTCTGGGAAGGCAAGGGGGATGTCAAATTCACACCAGAGATTGAAAAGATTTTTGAAAGGAAAATCCAGAAAATAAGCGATGATATCCTATTCATTCTTGGCATTGCCTCAACCCTCGGGACAACCTTTTCATCAAGAGATATTGTCAAGGTTATCAAGAAAAATTCAGCCTTTAAATATAGCGGTGAAGATATAGATTCATACGTTAAAAAGAATCTCGAGCTATCCGCTCAGAACGGCTTTATAAGGAAGCTAAAAGAAACCGAAGAGGGTGAGGTATTTTACCAGTTTATTAACGAAAGTATTAAAAATTTTGTCAGAAAAAAACTCCATGAAAAGCAGACAGACGAGGCTTTGAGGAAGATTTACCAGACCTCTGCATCTGTCCTCGAGGAGAAGATGTTATACGGTGAGAAGGACCTGATGCCAGACGTGGCACTCAACTATCTTAGAGCCGGAATCTATGACAAAGCACTGTACTATTTGATCTCCTCTGGCCAGTGGGCAGAAGTTAACGGCTCAATTAAGGACGCGCTTAAATTCTACGACATGGCTCTGAGTGCCTACAACAAGCTGAAAGAAACGGAAAAAGCTCTGCCCGTACATGAATCTATTTACCTGAGAATCCTCGAAAACAAGGCAAGAATAAACATCGTGCTTTCAAGGTTTTCCGAAGCGGAGAGAGACGTAAGAGAAATTTTGAGTCAAAATGTGGATCAAACAGACAGGGCAAGATACATAAATTTGCTTGCTGAAATTAAGTATGCAGCTGGCAATCTCTCGGAGGCTGATAAAGTCTTTAACCTTGCCATTACTGAGGCGCAGAAGGCAAGGAATATCCTCGAGGAAGGAAGGGCCCATCTCTTCAAAGCCAGAATTTACATTGACCTTGGCAAGCTATCTGCTGCTACAGAGGAGATAAAAAAGGCCACCAAACTCCTTTCATCCACCCATGCGTATGATGAACTCATAGACATCTATCTTGTCACAGGAGTATTTTACCTGCAAATGGCAAAGCTGGACAAAGCCGAGAAATATTTCGTAGAAGGCTATAGAATTGCAAAAAGCCGTTCAAGAATCAGGCAGAAAATACTTGCAGTTATATACGGTGCAAGGATAAAGAGACTTAGAGGAGAGCTTGAGCTTGCCTTTGCCATGCTTTCTCAGGCCATGGACGAGGCCAAGAAACTGCTTGATCCCACTTTGATAGGACTGATTCTGAAGGAAGAAGCTATGTGCTACTTTTTTACAGGCGATATGAAAAATGCAATCTTCAGGCTTGAGAATGCTCAATCAAGACTCTCCAGCGCTCCAAATTCACTGCATTTCCTCGAGGTAAACCTTTATATGGCCCTCATTTACATCGTTGGAGGGTCATACACAAAAGCTTTCAAAACAATTACAGAGTTACAGAAATATCTTAACAGATGTGAGAGTTTCCCGATTAAATTAAAAGCCTACGCCATAAGGGCCTTGCTCGACTTAATATTTCTCAATCCATTTGGCTCACTAAAAATAATAAGTGACTACCTTTTAAAGGCTTTCAAAAATCCCCAGCCGTTAAGAGAGCCAGCTCCATTTGTATTCAATGTTATTTCAACCATCCTTTTTGACCTTGAAAACTACGGAATGAATAAAAAGGTCCTCAAAATTTCGAGTGAGTACACAAAACCCTTCCCTATCTGCAACTGTATCAGAGAGATAATAACTGCAATAAACGACTTGATGCTTGGACATGTCACTATCGATGATAAAGACCTATATGTCACTTACAAATCTATCATTCAAACCCTTGCGTTTCCGAAGATGCACTATCTTGAGTACACGGCTCTTCTAAGCAATCGGGCAGGTGATATAGATAAATGCAAAAAACGTTTCGGGGACCTTATCGAATTTTCTGAGAGTAACGGTTACTTCTTCTACGCACAGAGACAATTATTGCACTTTGGGAAATGCCTTTTTGACAACAAAAAATACCAGGATGCTCTTAAAACATTTCAGGAGCTTCTATCACTCCTGAAGATTTCAAATTCCCTTTTCTTCGAATCTCTTGCCTACTTTTATATGATGAAATCCTACCTTGCCATGGGTAATAAAGAAAAAGCGGCCGAAATAAGGGATAAATTTACCGGTCTAATTGAAAATCTTGAGAAAAGAGGAGAAAGACTGGAAGGGATAGACGAGTACTATAAAAATGCCCCAATCATTCAAGAATTTGTGGAGTTTAAAAAAATATTATCAAATCTATGACCTATTTGACATCCCGGAAATTCAACAGTTATAATTAGTCCGACCTATGAAAGTTGATAAGCTCCTCGAACAGGTATATGAACCTATTCTGCCTTCTCTACACAAAGTAGAGGAAGAGATTGTTAATAGACTGTCCATTGATTACGATTTCCCTCTTAAAAAATACATTTCAATGGGCAAAAGATTAAGGCC
>JALXCE010000193.1 GCA_026991055.1 Caldifarciminota bacterium
GAGGACCGATAAGATCGCATTATCTCAGGTACTTACCGGTCTTTAATCTGGGCATTCAGATGTTGAGATTGATCAAAGATTTCAAGGGCGAGGTTAACATTCACAAACATCTTTTTGAATATGTTCAGTATGTGCCCAATCACAGCGATAAGTTTATCTCTGTTTTCAGAATTTATACCGGCTTTGTGACAGGGATTTATAACCCCATGGACGTGCCATTTTATGAGAGGTTCTTCCTGGGTGATGTGGGACCGTTTGGTTTAAGAGGATATCCGGCAAGAAGTGTGGGGCCTGTTGAGAATGGATATGTAGTAGGTGGACGCGAATTTTTCATTGGCACATTTGAGGAAAGATACAGGTTTAATGACAGAATTTATGCACTCATTTTCGCTGAAGGAGGCGATGCCTGGAGGACGATTAACGATGTCGATCCATTTAAGCTGAAAACTTCAGTGGGATTTGGGTTTAGAATGGAAGTTCCCATGCTTGGAGTGATAGGTGTTGACCTTGGATATGGATTTCAAAACAGGGGTGGGCAATGGGTTACCCACCTGCAGATTGGAAACTTTTACTAAGGAGGTGTAAGCAATGCAGAGAAAAATAAGAAATTTACTCATAATCGTACTCGTCTTTGCCCTGGGTATATTCTCAGGTGTTACCCTGACGAGTAAACTCCACTTTGCTCAGGAGGCAAAGGCACAGCCTGGAATCGTGGATGAAAACGGCGAATCTCCTTTTGTCAAAGTGGCACAGGAGATAATGCCAACAGTTGTAAATATATCTACTGAGAGAATCATTAAAAATCCGGCTGAGGGATTTCAGTTTGGTGAAGGTCCGTTTGATGAATTCTTCAAGAAATTCTTCGAGCAGTTCCATCCGCCCATTCCCGAGAAAGAAAGAAGCCTTGGCTCGGGTTTTATCTTCAAGAAAGACGGAGATTACTACTACATTATGACAAACAACCACGTGGTCAGAAATGCCGACAAGATCATCGTCAAACTTTCGGATAAAACAGTCATAACTGGTGATGATGTGAAGGTTGTAGGAAGAGACCCGCTTACCGACATTGCAGTTGTTAAAATTAAGGCACCTGGAGAGGACCTTCCCGTAGCAAAGCTTGGTGATTCTGACAAAATAAAAGTCGGTGACTGGGCAATCGCTGTGGGAAATCCCTTTGGTTTTGATAGAACCGTGACCGTGGGTGTTATTTCTGCCAAGGGAAGAAGCGGACTAAACATACCGCAGGGGCCTGTTTATCAGAACTTCATCCAGACCGACGCTGCAATTAATCCCGGGAATTCTGGTGGGCCGCTTGTCAATATCCGTGGAGAGGTCATCGGTGTGAATGCGGCCATTACATCTCCGTCTGGTGGATTTGTGGGCATTGGATTTGCCATTCCAATAAACCTTGCAAAGCACATCGCAGAGCAGCTCATTAAAACAGGAAAAATTGAGAGGGGTTACCTCGGAATCTTGCCTCAGCCACTCACTCCCGAGCTTGCAAAAGCTTATGGCCTGAAGAAACCAGAAGGTGTGCTCGTGGCTAAGGTTGAGAAAGATACACCTGCGG
>JALXCE010000194.1 GCA_026991055.1 Caldifarciminota bacterium
CATTTAAATAAACCACAAATATATCTTAAAAATGCTCCAATCGTACTGTCTGAAAAACTATATAATACCTCAAATTCAAAGGCTTCACCCTTATGGAGCCTGGAGAATGCAACAATGCTTAAAATTTCCAAGATATAAGCCCTCTCCCGCAAGCGGGAGAGGGAGTTGATTTATACCAGTTCCAACCACTCACCTCTCGGGTTTGCGCTAAATCTCCAGATGAACTTTTGCCGTTTTACACATATATCCTCGTCCAATGAGAGACTGTCGAAAACTGGGAAATTCATAAAGAGTCCTATACTCTCGAGCTTAATTTAAACTCAATTATACTTGCTTTCGGCCTGCTTCATGCACTACGTCGGTTGTGATGGATTGGGATTTTTCAAGCGGAATCTCCCACAGGCTAAGCCTGTGGGGGATGGACGTTTTTTATTTTTATACCCATCATATGGAACTGTTTTTGTGCTTGCTTTGCAAAGATTATTTCCGTTTCGAGCTAAAATTCTTCCTCTCCCCGCGTAAATTTTTCGCGGGGAATGGATTGAGGTGAGGGGGCACTTTTTATATTTCCCAATCTAACTTTAAATTTAAAAATGGCATCTGCACAATTTTTGATGTTCGTCGAGCCTGTTCGAAAAATTTCAAAACCTTTAATTATTAATGAAAAATTCGTTCCCCACCTTATCCCCCTACGCACGAAGTGCGCGGGGGAGGAGAATAGAGGGGGAATTTCCGAACAAGCTCATCTTCGTCCGACGCGTACGAAGTGCGTAAAAAATCAAAATTTCCTCTAACCATTTTCCTCTCCACTGGTACGAGTTGAAATTTGATAAAGTGCAATATGGGGAAACTATGTGTAGAATGTCCCCTTCCTAACCTTCCCCCGCTCGCGAAGCGAGTGGGGAAAGGAACTATTTTGTGAGAATCTCCAGCGTTCACTTAAATAACTTTTTCCCTGCGTGAGTGAGATTATAAAACACGGGGAAAAGAGACATCTAAAAAATCAAAATGGGTTATGATCTTTTTACAAAGCCAAGCTCTTTGTGAGTGGCCCAAATTTCCCAGACCCAACGTTTCACCCCCCTATTCCTTATGGGAGATATTTCCAGATTGGTCTGAAATGTAAGATTAGAACAAACCGTTGGGGAAAAGGCATCACGGTTAATATTCAAGATTTTCCTAACATTTTTTCCTTCCCCTTGACAGTCATAGATTATTAGTGTATTATGTCAGTCATACACATGAGGTATTTAAGAAATGAGAATAAACTTTGATGAAAGCAAGCCCATATACCTTCAAATAGCCGATGCCATTAAAAAAGCCATTGTAAGGGGAGAGTACGGGATGGGTGATAAAGTGCCTTCCGTCAGGGAGCTTGCCATTGAGCTCAAAGTGAATCCCAATACGGTCCAGCACGCTTATCAGGAGCTGCTCCGTGAAGGAGTTATTTTTACCAAACGAGGACAGGGTAATTTTGTTACAGAGGACCCGGAAAAGCTACAGGAACTCCGAGAAAACATGATAAACCAGCTTGTTGATAACTTTATAGGTGATCTCAAAAGTATCGGGATTCCCATTGAAAAAGAGGAAATTCTTAAACTTCTGGAGGAGAAGAATGATAGAAGTTAGAAATTTAACGAAAAATTACGGTAAAAACCGCGCCCTTGATGGAGTGAGTTTCTCCCTCCAGGCCGGGAAAATCCTCGGTCTTGTAGGACCAAACGGAAGCGGAAAATCCACACTTCTTAAGTCTCTTGCGGGCATCACCTCCTATAATTCCGGGGTGGTGGAGGTAAACGGAGAGCGACCCGGGAAACATGTACGGACGTTTACCTCCTACATCCCGGAAATTGATGCCCTCTATAAGGATATGACCATTGGAGACCATGTAGAACTTGTTAAAAAATTCGTTGAAGACTGGGACACCGGGAGGGAAAAGGAGCTTTATCAATTGCTTGAATTGCACCCGGAGCAAAAGATTAAATCCCTTTCCAAGGGTTATCGAAAGCGCGTCCAGATTTTACTCGGACTCTCAAGAAGGGCAAAAGTCTTCCTGCTCGACGAGCCTCTTTCCGGCATAGACCCGTTATCCCGAAGTCTCATTCTCGACGCCCTTTTGAAGATATTTACTTCCTACGAATCCACAGTGATTTTCTCCACCCACATAGTAAGGGAGGCCGAAAATATGTTCGACGAGGTTCTCTTCCTGAAGAAAGGTGTGACCATTCTCTATGGCCCGGCAGACAAGCTCAGGGAAGAGTATGGAAAATCTATCGAGGACATTTTCAAGGAGGTCTACCATGAATATTCCTAAGCTCCTTTCTAAAGAATTAAAGGGGTTGAGGCTCCATTTCCTTGTGGTTCTCTCAGTAAATTTCCTCTTGATGGCCTACTTCAGGGGGAAAATCGGCTCGCCCGGTTCATTTCTTGCATTTTCCTCGATTCCCTTCACCATTCTTTACGTGGCCATATTTATTCAGGGCTATCATGTGATTAAAAAGGAGTTTGACAGCGGAACAATTTACTTTCTTCTACAACTTCCCGTATCTCTGGAGGATGTTCTTTTTTCGAAGTTTTTAGCTGTTTTTATTGAAGGCTTTCTCCTTGCATTCCTAACATCCATTATTACTGCCGTTTTCATTACATCATACCATCAGGTCCCTTCATTTCCAGCCGCTCAAACCTTTAAACTTGCAGTTCTGAGCGGGCTCGTGACTTTCCCGGTTCTCACCGTTTTTTATCCTGCATTTTCCGTCAAAACAGTGGCAAGACGCTCAAGCGGATTCCTTGCTTTTCTTACGGCTATCGCTACCCTTTACATAGACCATTTGATCTATCAGATACTTTCGCCTCTAAAAGGCATCAGCCTGAACTTTGCCTCTTATCACGTGGAGAGTATTTTTGTCAATGTCACCGTTTCGCTTCAGATTTTAGTTTTTTACGCAATTATTGGCATCGCATCGCTATTTGGGGGTATATGGGCTATTAAAAAATTTAATAGCCTATAGGAGGTGAATTATGAGAAAGTGGGCACTTTTGTTGATTCCCGTTTTCCTTGCGGGATGTGTAAACATAAAGATAGACACAGATTCCATGGCCAAAGTGGGAGACACGAAGATTCCAAGGGACGCAAAGCCGACAACATCCAGAAATATAGTGTTCAAAATTCCAGGTAAGCCGGCCAATTTCAAGTTTGAGCTCAAAAATATTACAGGGGACATTCACGTATTCAAGGCTAAAGGCAAAGATATCCGTGTCGAGCTAAGCTACCCTGAAAAAGCACTCGAGTACCTGAAGATTTACGAGTACAGGAGGAGCGATGAGGCCGGGGTTCTCGTTCGAAAAAAATCAAAGTTTATTGAAAGGATGCCGCGCGATGTGCGCATAGATATGGACCTGTATGTGCCCGACTCCCTTGGTGGCATTGAACTTTCCAGCGTAAACGGGGATATAAGCCTTCCCTACTCAATTTACGCCCATTCCTTCGATGTGGGCACAGTTAGCGGAGACATCAAAGGGAACCTTAATTCACACGAGACTTCCATAGCCACAGTAAACGGTGACATAAAGCTGTTTCTAAAATCAAACTCTCTGGATGTTTCTACTGTCAATGGAGATGTGAGATTAAATTTAGCAAAATTTAAAACTGCCGATATTTCCGGGGTAAACGCATCTGTCTATGTAACTGTCCCATCTGGCCTTGGAATGGTGGTAACCTGCTCAAGCGTAAACGGCTCTGTGGAAGTAACACCGAGCTCTCGAGCGAGAATTTTAGAAGAAAGTGGGCACTTTATTGGCAAATCAACAAAGTTCATTATCGGTGACGGCTCGGCAAGTATGTCTATCAACACGGTCAACGGTTCCGTTCATATAACTGTTGCAGACAGCACCATTTAAAGGAGGGAAAGCCATGCTGACACTTATGATTCTCATTTCCCTTGTATTTCCGCGTGACTTGAGCTATGTCTCGATTACTTCAGGAGCAGGGAATGTTGACTTAAAAATAGTAAATGATACCACAGTGGAGTTAGAAGGTATCTCATTTAAAATTGAGGGGCACAAGCTTATTCTACAGGGTAAAGATTCGGACATCAGTCTCGCTATTCCGGGATATGTGGACTCCATTTCGGTGAACACGATCAGTGGAGATATTGATGTTACAGGAGATACTCTAAAGAACATAAAGCTAAAATCTGTTTCCGGTGACATTGAACTCAGGGCAAAGGTGGTCAAAAACATTTTTATCGACTCATCCACCGGTGATATCGAGCTCCATGATGAGGGTTGTGAGGGTTCACTTGAAATTTTCACAAAGACGGGCGATATCTGGCACTACGGCTCTATTTGCCATAAGAGTGAGATAAAGACGGATTTCGGTGATATACACCTGCATCTAAAGAAAGGCTCCTCGCTTGAGGGTGCCGTCGTTGAATCCCGCTTTGGCCGAGTAGATACGAAAAATATCACGGGTCTTATTACTCCACAGAAAAAGTTATTCGAAAAAGAAGCGCACAAATATATGTTACCATTCAGCTCCTGGAAGAGGGCGCCCCTCGAATACACACGGGTTGACGGATTTGGTCTCAATATTGAAAACTCCGTAAGACACGGGAGAGATTTTTACTACGGATACCTCGGATATGGATTCTCATCAAAGAGATTTGACTTTTACATGCACGGGTTAAAAACCATTGTGGGACCAGGCTACCTTTATATGAGGCTCTACAGCGAAAGAAGGTCTCCTGATGCATGGAAATTTTCAAGCGTTGAGAATACGTTATCGGCCATTTTGCTGCATGAGGAATTTGCCGATTATTATCTTGCCCGTGGCTTTGGAGTTTATGGAGGACTTACCTACAGAGGAGTCTGGATTCAGGCAGGATATGAGACATCTGACCTGTTGAATTTGAGAAAGACCACGGATTGGTCTTTATTTTACAGGAAGAGTAGAAAATTCCGTGAAAACCCGCCGATTCAGACAGGACGTGTGGATTTTGCGCGTGTTGAAGGTGGATTTGAGAGCAAATCACTAAAAATGCGATTTGAAGCTGAAAAGCAGCTATCGAAGTCATATGAGCAGTTTACGAGAGTCTTTGGCAAGGCAAGGGCTAAGTATTCTTTCAACTCCATTGATTTGATATTGAAAGTTGCGGCCGGATACTCTGATCAAAGCCTTTCCTCGCCCTTTGATTTTACCCTGGGAGGACCTTTCACCATGCCCGGATTCGGATGGCATGAGATCAGAGGTGACAGATGGATGGGACTTGTGAATTTGATTGCAGCCTATAGCATTTCCGATTCAAAATTTTTCGTTAGGATGGATGCCGCCAAAACCAATCTTACAGGCTCTTTAAAGTATGACGTTGGGATCGGAATAGTGCAGGATGATTTTTACATTGGTGTTTCTACTGTCCCGGGTACAGAGAGGAATTTCAGATTATTTTCAGGATTGAGGAAGAGCTTATGGTAGCATTTCTTTTGATATTTTTGTTAATTCATCCGTTAGGTCAGGCAAAATTTATAAAGATAACAGGGGTGGTGGGTAAGAAGAAGCTGGTGGTTTATCACTCTAATAAAGGGGTTGAGATAGAGCGGATGGATGCGGAGTTTCGTCATGTAGGAGACACACTTGTGGTTGAGTTGCATGGAGATCGAGGAGTTGTGATAGGA
>JALXCE010000195.1 GCA_026991055.1 Caldifarciminota bacterium
ACGAGGAATAAAAGGCGGGCGATAGACCCTGGTTGCAAGAAATGCCCGATTGTATTAAAATGCTTCAAAAGGAGGTGCAAAATGGCAAAAAAGATATTGATACTTGCAGGAGACTATGTGGAGGACTATGAGATAATGGTGCCTTTTCAGGCACTGCAGATGCTCGGATACACAGTTCACGCAGTTTGTCCTGACAAGAAGTCCGGGGACATAGTAAGGACGGCAATTCACGATTTTGAAGGTGATCAAACATATAGTGAGAAGAGAGGCCACAACTTTACTCTCAATGCAAACTTTGATGAGGTTAATCCAGAAGATTACGATGCATTGCTTCTACCCGGTGGCAGGGCACCAGAGTATATCAGACTAAATCCGAGAGTAATTGAAATAGTCAAGCATTTTGCGGATGCCAATAAGCCTATAGCCGCAATCTGCCATGGACCCCAGCTCCTTGCAGCAGCGAGAGTTTTGAATGGTAGAAGAGTTACCTCATACCCAGCAGTTGGCCCCGATCTTGTGAATGCGGGGGCGGAATGGGTTGACGTTGGACTCTTTGACGCGCTTGTTGATGGAAATCTTGTAACTGCACAGGCCTGGCCTGCACATCCGAAGTGGCTTGCAGAATTTGCGAAATTACTCGGAGCGAATATAGAAATATAAAATTCATGGGTGGTGGCCCCTTCGAAGAAGGGGCCACCACCCAAATGAAAACTTACATCTTGGATTTCAAGCGGAAAGCCCCTACCCTTGCGCGAAGCGCGTGGTAGGGAAAGCGTTTTTGCTCATATTTTAAGAATCAAGTTCCATTTGTGGGTAGAGGAATGAGGTGAGGGGTCACAAATGTTTATTTTGAATTTTGGTCGCTTCTCCTATTTTGACTGATTTTTACCTCTTCATGATGAGCATAAGCAGGGTGTACATTAAATATAAATTTTTTAAATGCCTCGTCATCTCCGTCAGGAATATTGTCTATCCAGCTTTTTATCAAATTAAAGACTCTTCTTTCTTCTTCGAGCAACTCTTCCAGCTTCTCGTATGAAAATCCCGTAGGTGCACCCACAAATGTGACTTTGTAGCCGTCCCCGAGAATTTTCCTGAAGATATACTTTGCCCTTGGAATATGAAAATCTGAAGTTACCACAACTATGTTTCGCCAGTTTTTAGGCTCAAGTATTTTTATTTTGGTAAAATAGGCGTTTCCGATGGTATCCTTTGATTCCTCCTCAAGATAGATTTTGTCTGCAGGCACTCCTTTCTCCTCGAGATATCTGGCCATTGCCCTTGCCTCGGTTGTGACAGGCGTATAGTCCAGGTCTGACGAGTATTTGCCGCTCAAGATGATGTTCTCAGCTACTCCCTGATTGAAAAGTTCAAGGCCCTTCTCAAGCCTGTTGATGGTGGTCTGTTTTAGAGTACCATCCTGACTTATGCCGCCTCCAAGAATCATAATTGCATCTGCCTTCATAAGCATAATATGTTAAGGCTTTATAGTCGTACTTTACTTGCATCAAGTGTTTCCCTCGCGCTTGACATAGGTAGGCACTGGATTTATACAAATTTTATGGATAAGCTTAAATTTACAATTTTCGCCCTTGTTTTAATGCTCGGATTAGTTGGGGCGAGGAAGAAAGAGTGTCTCAAGAATTTGGAAGCACAAGACTTATTGAATCTCCAATATGCCAAAATAGAAGGTGTGGAGCCCGGATTACTTTCACTTGATATCTATATTCCCAGGCGGAAGTTCCCCTGTGATTTGAGACCCCTTGTTGTGTGGGTGCACGGTGGAGCATGGGCACGTGGAGACAAAGCAAACAACGTAAAGTTTAAGGTGAAGCTTTTCAGGGACAGTCTCGGCTATGTATTTGCGAGTGTGAACTACAGGCTATCGAGGAAAAATGATTATGGAAAGCCTGGCCACATTCAGTTCCCTACTCACGCGCTTGATGTGGCTGCTGCATTAAGATGGCTAATTGTTAGGGGACCATCTCTCGGTATTGATACAACAAAAATAGCTCTAATTGGGCACTCTGCAGGGGCTCATATTGTGGCAATTCTTGGAACCGATGAACGAATTTTGAGGGCAAGAGGACTAACGCTTCGTCACATAAAGTGTGTGGTTTCACTCGACACCCGTGCTTACGGCCTTCCGAAAGTGATAAGTAAAACCCATAGATTCTTTTATTTCAATGCCTTCGGAAATGATCAGGAACTATGGAAAGAGGCTTCACCAATTTATCATGTGGAGCCGGGTAAGCACATTCCACCATTTTTGCTTGTCCGTCGCGGCTCCAGGTTAAGCAAACAAATATGTGACGAATTCAGGTCAAAACTTGAGGAAGCCGGTGTTCCAGTTGCTGTAATAAACGCAGATGGCATTACTCACCGCGAAGTAAATTTACTTGTAGGGGCACCATGTGACACGCTAATAACACCAAAATTGGTAAAATTTCTCAGGAAATACCTAGATAATTAAAAAATTTTTAATTTTTTGTTGTTCTATTCGATTAAGAATAACTTGACAAATTAAATTTATGGCTTTAAGTTCTGATTGTGAAACGGGTAAAAAAATTTACTTAAAATTACAAGGAGGGAATATGGTGAAATTAATACCAGTAAAATATTGGAACAAATCTTATCCACGGGAGATTACCCCGAAGTTGATTGAAGTACCCGCACATTTTGATGTAAAAGATATTCAGATTCCCCGCTATAGTTATTCATTGCATACTGAGTATTCTTATTATCCACGGAAATTTAACTCTAAATTTACTGATGGATTATTTTTTATTAAAAATTCGGTAATTGCTGGGGGAATACCAAAACTATGGTATGACGAGGACTGGGTTTCGGATTTTCAATTATTTTTGACAAGATTAATTGGAGAGAATCATCCTCCAGAAATTGTCGAAATACACCCGCCCTATAATGATTATAGTAACATTGAGAGATTTATTGAAATATACAGCATTTTCGAGCATTGGATTTTGGAGAAATATCCTAAGACAAACATCGTAATTGAAAATAGATATGGAAGCCGTTATTCCAAGGGAGATTTTATAATATCAAAGTTAGAAGACATGATTGAGATAACAGGTGAAATCGAAAAAAACAAACTTAAGCTAAGGTTTGTCCTGGATTTACCTCAACTATTCACTGCGGAGGGTATTGACATAGGAAGTTTCACAAAAGCTAATATTTCTTATATATTTGAGAAATTAATGGATATTAGAGCTTTTATATCTGGTATCCATATATGGGGGAAGTGTTATGGAAAAAATGGGGGAGTGGCTGCTCACGCAGGAACATTAGATTCATATTTCTTTGGATTGTCTTGTGATGAAATTACATTTAGAACTCTAAGCCTGATAAATAGGGTACAAAGTAGAGATATAAAAGATCATTTCCTTAAAAATCTATATAATCTTTTGGATGACGGCAAGGTAAGATATTTTGTCCCTGAAGTTAATAGTAAATCTGAGCATTTGCACATAATCGTTAAAGACATGATAGAATACGGATTTGAGTTTGTTTAAAGAAGATACTATTCGTTCGTTCACGTATTTTTCACGTATCTTGGGCTTCCTCGACTGACACTTTGCTCTCTATAGCCTCGACGATTTTCTCGATGTTCTCGATCACTTCATGGATTTCGGAGGCCCAGGAGTTGAGGTATTCTTTCCCTGCATCTGTTATCCTGTACATCCTTTTTGGCATGCCAGACTCGCTTGTGTCCCAATAAGACTCCACAAACCCCATCATTTCGAGCTTTCTCAGGATTTTGTATGCGACTCCTCTCGCAAGCATCTCTGGATTAATTCCATAGCTTGCGGCATCTTCAATAAGCTTATATCCATAAGAAGGGCCGTCGAGGAGCAGCGTCAGGAGGACAACCTCCATAAACTCGCCGCTCCTCAAGCCAGCCTTCTTGTATTTGCAGTTTCTTCTAATTTTAATCACCTCCGAGCTTCTCCTCCAATTTCAGGAGAAGCGATTTGATCTCTGCAATCTGACGCCTCAGGTCAACCACCTCTTTCTCGAGCCTCTCTATTCTCTCATCACCCTCATGATGCTCATGAGGTTTTGGTGGGGGTGGTGGTGTTTGTTCTGAAACCTTAAGCCTGCCACCGAGCACCTCTTTTAGCACATCTCCAACTTTCCCATAGGCACCGGTAACGGGCTGAATCCCCATTTCTGCAAAATACTGCTGCGCTTTGGGCCCCATTCCACCTGTGACGATCACATTCGCCCCAATGGATTGCATGAAAGATGGAAGGTCACCTGCTGCATGCTCACCAGCGAGGGGATTTTCTATGGACTGAACCCGTACAATTTCATCTCCCTCAATGTCCACAACGACAAAGTAGGGGCAATGCCCGAAATGATAACTAATCGCACTCTCAAGGCCCTTTGGCTCATCTGCTGTAAATACGATCTTCATTTTACATCCTCCTCTTTCAGGTATCTGAAAATTATTTCTGCGTTGCCATAGACGCGTGAAGCTTCGGCAAATCTTGCAATTTTAAATGTCTCGATAATTTTGTCCTTTGGGATTCCAAGTGTTATCGCCCTGTTTATCCTGGCCTCAATGCAGGCCTTACTATTGGTTGCCAGGGCAATCCCGAGATAAATTAAAGTTCTTGTCTCCTCATCCAGGGCCCCACCCTCGGCTGGCATGGCAAACGCTCCTTCCCTGCTGTGCTCTTCAAGCATTTGAGGGAAAACTTCCGCTGCCAGTCTCACCGCCTCTGGAACATGTCCATTCATATTTCTTGCCATCTTCTTTAGCTTTTCTTCTACACTCATCATTGTCTCCTTAAAGTTTAATATCTGGTTGAATTTCGTGCAAACACGTTTTCATTCTAAATTCTCCGCTGGTTTCAATTCCTCAAAGTGCCAGAATTTTTTGATTGTACCGGCTATTTTTACATACCCAACGAGGAATGGAATTTGCAAAATAGGGGCCACAGCCGGAGCGATCGCCATCACTCCCATGCCTGCTGCAATCGCGATGGCAAGTGCAGTTCCTTCATTTTTACCAACTGACGTAAATGTCATTGCCATGTGATCGCGGTACGGTATACCAATTGCCTTGTTGAAGAATGTGAGGAAAAGAAGTGCCGTGAGATAGTAAAGAAATAACGGAATAAGCGCAATTGCCACGATCACAGGCTTGCTCGCCACAAGTTTCGCTTTCTCCATGAAGATTAGAAATACGATAGTGTACATTCCAAGAAGCGAGATAGAGGGAAACATGGGCTTGATCTTCAGGAATCCTTCAGGACCAAGCTTCCTGAGGAGTATCTCGCGGGTAATTACTCCAAGAATCATCGGGATAACGACCACGATGATGATGGTTTTAACAAGTAGCCATGCGGAGATGCTCAGATGGTATGCAGAGGCAAACACTTTTAGCCAGATAGGAACCGTAAAAATGGCAAGAGTAAAGCTCAGTGCTACGATGATCGTGGCAAGCTCAAGGTTACCGTCTGTAAATCCGGTGTACGCAATACTCATTGAAGAGCAAGGAACGACCACCGCAAGTAAGAGTCCAAGTGCCAGCTTTGCACTAATGGGAACAAAAATCCCCGTAAGCTTTATAAGGCCGTACATCAAAAGTGGGGAAACAACAAGTCCCATTGTTACTGCAATTAAAAGCTGCTTCCACAGCT
>JALXCE010000196.1 GCA_026991055.1 Caldifarciminota bacterium
TCGCTGTTATAGATGGTATGAATCCGGCGATGATGAGCCAGATACCAAGTATGACATTCAACCAATCTTGCCACATAGCTTTACCTCCTTTTTAAAGATTATTTTATGTTTGTCTATTTAAATATTGATGTGTTTCTCAAAATCTGTCAAGGGGTCGGTATTTTCGCTTTTACGAAAATTTAGAATCTATAGATTTTAACGAGGATCCACTTTCTCACATCTCATCCTTAGCACAATGTGATAGAAAAAAGACTCCGGAAAGGGCAACATTTTCAACAAATAAAGTTTGAGGCATTTGGGAAACTGGGGCCTTATCCGGACTTTCATTCAAACAAAAATCAGGAAATTAAAGAGGAAAGCCTGATAGGCTCAAGTGATCTCAACACGCGATTATTGCTGAACCCGTTAATGATAAAAATGGATTTTATAGGAATACAATATCAAAACCGCGATAAGGTTGCAAATTCATCTGATTTTTCATTCCACTGCGACATATTTTTCATTAGGCATTACCGCACACCATGAATGGATTTAAGTGTAGCTTCATCCCCCGACGTCTTTTATTTTGAAGTAAAAACGAACACCCATTAATCAACTCTCATATCATTTTGCAAATTTTTGTGTTTCAAAAAATTAAAAATTTGACAATAAGACAAATCTACGGTAGAATTGCATCGGAGGTAAATATGAGAAAATTATATCCAGTTCTCCTTGCACTGTTTATTGGTGGCCTTATTACCATAAATGGATGCAAAAAAGAGGACCTCATAAAAACAGTAACCGTGGAAGTCAATCTTCCACAGGGCGGAGCAAGGGCACTGATAGACAGTGTAACCTTAAAAGTTACCGGAAGCGATTTCGCTGGCTTTGAAGCCACGAAATACGTTTCACCTACTATGGTAACTGTAACGTTCGAGCTACAGCTACAAAATGACAATACCTACACGTTCTTTGTCACCGCAAAGGACTCAACAGGCGCCATCCTCTACTGGGGAAGATTGGAAGTAAACTTCAACGGTAACGCGAGTATTGACATCACCATTGAACCGGCAGCTCAGGGAGCAGCAAACCATATCAAGCTTTTCCGGGACAATCTACCGTGGTCTTCAAGCGCTATGGACTCCATGCTTGCAAGTCAGGGTTATACCCCTGGCACAGGTGAAAACCAGTACGAAATCATTCCATCCACCGCGTTTGATACCGTGACGCTAAGACCGGGAACCGATCTCGTTATCATCGTGAATGACCAGACACAGGAGTTTTATGATAGATATGCAACCAACATGACAAAATTCAACCAGTTTGTTCAGAGAGGTGGAATAATCTTCTGGGAGGCCTGTGACAGGGGCTGGCATTACGGCTCAATCCTTGAGGCAGGAATTACATTTCCAGGTGGAGGTGTGGTTGATAGTAACTATGTCTATGACCACTACAATACACTCTACAATGCATCTTTCGAATTAGTTTCGGGCCTACCTGATACCCTTTACGGCACGTATTCAAGTCACGAGACCTTCAGGAATCTCCCACAGAACGCGCAGATTTTCACATTAAA
>JALXCE010000197.1 GCA_026991055.1 Caldifarciminota bacterium
AACTGCAGCTTTAGGCTCAACGATGGCGACCTTGGCTGGTCCTTTGCAGAACACTACTTCCCAAACCCTACCACCGTAGAGGTTACCATAACCGATTCCAGAAAGGTCATGATTCAGTCTCTGATTTGCAAATACGAAATCAAGCACGGACCATGTGTGTCCAAATTTCACCTTACCCATTGGGGTGTTGATCAATGCATAGGCATGTCTGAGGCCCCAGCTTCCTGTGTTGATGGCACCGTTTGCATGCCAAGTACCATAGAGGGCCTTAACCTCAAAATACAGGTAGCTTCCGTCATCCATTGTTCCCTTTAGTCTAAACCTTGAGTTACCAGGGTCGACAATAGCAAAGTTTGTCACGGCTGCTGATGTTCCTACTGTTGTGGATGAGAATGTCGGATCCACCCTGAAGCTGCCGCTAAAGGACCATTTCATGGCCAGCGCAGGGCCTACTGCCAATATGGCTCCAAGTACTACACCCAGTACATACTTCCTCATATCTCTTACCTCCTTTTGAGTTTTTTTCTTCATTTAAACCTTGTTTTTCCAACCCTCTCTCCCCTCACAACAAGCACCGACTGCCTGGATTTCCTTATAACTTTTTCCGTTACAGACCCCATCAACACCCTTTTCAACCCTGATACCCCCCTCGTTGCCATTACAATTAAATCTACATTTTCATCATCTGCATACTCGAGGATTTTGGGAACCGGTTCTCCTGAATCAACAAAGACACTTGTCACGACACAGCATTCATCCTGCATAATCTGTCTGGTAAGTGCTTCAAGCTGGTATTTTTCCCTCTCTCCTTCGGTAGAGATAAATTTATCGACTTTCCACTTCAATGTATCCGGAAGATTTTCTCTGTCGATTTTAGGTGTCTCAAGAACATAGAGGAGAGAGAGTTTGGCTTTGAATTTTTCGCTAATTTGAACTGCAATCTCGAGGGATTTCTTCGATCTCTCACTAAAGTCCACAGGAGCCAGGACACTTTTAATTTTAAACTGTTCTTTTTCTTTCACGATGTAGACATGAGATGGAGCGTGGCGGGCGATTTTTTCTGTGACTGCTCCGAGTTCGGCGATAATCCCAGGAACCTTTCTATGGTAGCCTATCACAATCAAATCAGCCTGAATTTCCTCGATAAATTCAAGAATCTGGTTTACCGGGTGACCCTGCCTGACCGCGATTGTGGGCTCTCGCCCCACGATTGTTTTTGCCCTTTCAGCGTATTTTAAAAGCTCCTGCTGGGCAAATTCACTGAGGCTTGAATAGATATCTTCCAGCTCCTCTGGCTGGGCAAATGTCCCCTCTAAGTCCTTTGGAAATACTTTCTTTTCCAGTACATGGAGGAGGTACAATTCAGCACCAAATTTCCCCGCAATATTAGCTGCAGCCTCAAGTACCGTTGGTGAGTATTCTGAGAGGTCAAGAGAGGCCGCTATCTTTTTAAACACTTTTTACCTCCATTTTCATGGCTTATTTTATTAGTGGTCTACCGAAATTTCAAGATTTAATCGCATCTAAAAGCCTCTATTCCAGTTAT
>JALXCE010000198.1:0-1929 GCA_026991055.1 Caldifarciminota bacterium
AAATATCTCTTGTCCTTAATCCATCGTCGAGAACCTTCTCAACTGCCCTGTCAATCCTGTTGTAAGCATCGTCCATGTCAAATGAATACTTGAGCATCATTGCAGCACTCATAATCTGTGCGATGGGATTGGCAATACCTTTACCGGCGATATCTGGAGCTGTGCCACCCACAGGCTCATAAAGGCCAAACTTCTTCTCGTTGATACTTGCAGATGGCAGCATCCCAAGCGAGCCTGTTATCATTGCCATTTCGTCGCTCAAAATATCTCCAAACATATTGGAAGCAAGGATCACATCAAACTGACGAGGGTTTCTCACCAATTGCATGGCAGCATTGTCAATATAGTAATGATTCAACTCCACTTCAGGATAACTTTCATGCACTTCTTCCACCGTCCTCCTCCAGAGTAGTGAGGCATAAAGCACGTTTGCTTTATCAACAGAAGTAACTTTCTTCCCCCTCTTCATAGCCGTCTCGAATGCAACCTTCGCAATCCTCTCCACTTCCCACTTATGGTATATCATGGTGTCAAAAGCGACATCGTCTTTTAGCTCTTTGGGTTTGCCAAAGTAGATACCGCTCGTGAGCTCACGGACAACCATGATATCAAACCCACCACCAATAATTTCCTCTTTCAGCGGTGACGCCCATACAAGGGGTTTGTAAATTTTCCCGTACCTGAGATTTGCAAAAAAGTCAAAATGCTTTCTCAAAGGAAGAAGTGCCCCTCGCTCTGGCTGTTTATCCGGAGGCAGGTGTTCCCACTTTGGGCCACCTACGGAGCCAAAGAGAATGGCATCAGACTGCTCACATCTTCTCAGGGTCTCCTGCGGCAGCGGAGTTCCCCAGTTATCAATAGCTATTCCACCTACATCGGCATAAACATATTCAAAACTAACGTCATAGAGTTTTTCAATGGCATTTAGAACGGTGATTGCCCCTTCCATAACTTCAGGGCCAATTCCATCTCCTGGCAGTACAGCCACTCTGAACTTTTTCATAGGTACTTCTCCTTTGCGTAGTTTAAAAGACCACCATACTGGATTATTTCTTTGATAAATTCAGGGAATGGCCGGGCTTTCAAAACCTTATCGCCCACCTTAATCTCTCCCTTATCGAGATCAACTTCAATCTCATCGCCTGTTTTGACAAGGTCATATATTTCACTGTTTTCCAGAATGGGGAGGCCAATATTGATGGAATTTCTGTAAAAGATACGGGCGAAGCTTTTTGCAATAACGAGTGCCACCCCTGAAGCCTTGATGGCAAGTGGAGCGTGCTCACGCGAGGAACCCATTCCGAAACTCTCTCCAGCAACAATGATGTCACCGGGCTGAACCTTGCCTGCAAATTCCGGGTCAATGTCTTCCATGCAATGTTTTGCGAGCTCTTTTTCGTCTGTTGTGTTTAAATACCTTGCAGGGATGATAACGTCGGTGTCAACGTTATCACCAAATTTCCATACTCTCCCTTTGATTTTCATTTTTTACCTCCCGATATAATCAGGTGATACAATTTTACCGGCGATGGCCGAAGCTGCGGCCACTGCAGGATTTGTGAGATAGACCTCAGATTCCACATGACCCATTCTTCCACGGAAATTCCTGTTGGTAGTGGAAACGGCACGTTCATGAGGAGCAAGAACTCCCATGTGCCCACCAAGACATGGACCACAGGTGGGAGGAGAAACAACGCCGCCTGCATCAAGGAAAGTTTCAATATATCCTCTTTTAAGCGCCTCTTTGTAAATTGCAGGTGTTGCAGGAAAGACCAGTAATCTTACCTTGTCAGCGACTTTGTGACCTTTAAGTATTTCTGCTGCAATGGCAAGGTCTGAAATTCTACCATTTGTGCACGAGCCAATTACCACCTGTTCAATCTTTATATCCATTTTTTCTACATCGTAAATGGGCTTTGCATTCTCCGG
>JALXCE010000198.1:1939-5602 GCA_026991055.1 Caldifarciminota bacterium
GATGAGGAAAAGCAACCTGTGGAACTATATCTTCTGCTCTAAATTCATAAATTTTCTCGTACTCTGCATCCTCATCAGATTTATAAACAGTATAGTCCGGACGTTCTTTTCTTTCCTCAACATACTGAATGGTCTTCTCGTCGGGCTCGATTATTCCCGTCTTTGCTCCAGCCTCAATTGCCATGTTGCAGATGGTAAAGCGGTTATCCATGTTTAGGTTTCTTATGGTATCCCCGGTAAACTCCATCACTCGATAGTTAGCTCCACTTACGCCAATTTTGCCGATTATGTAGAGAATGATATCCTTACCACCGGACCATTTGGGTAATTTACCATTGATAACAAACTTCATGGTCTCGGGCACCCTGAGCCAAACTTTCCCGGTAATCCAGGCAAAGGTCAGGTCGGTTGAGCCCACACCCGTTGAAAATGCCCCAAGAGCCCCATATGTACACGTATGTGAATCGGCACCCACGATGAGGTCTCCTGGGAGCACGACGCCCTTCTCTGGTAAAAGTGCATGCTCAATTCCAACTTCACCGACCTCGTAATGATGTGTGATCCCGTGCTCTTTCGCAAAATTCCGCATGGATTGGGTAATTATAGCGGTCTTGATATCCTTGTTGGGTGTGTAGTGATCTGGGATCAATCCAATCTTCTCCGGATCAAACACCTTCTTTGCACCTATCTCATTGAACTGCTTAATAGAAAGAGCCGCGGTGATATCGTTTCCAAAGGCGAAATCAACGTCAACTAAATAAATCTCCCCGGGTTCAACCCTATCCACCCCCGCGTGTTTTGCAATTATCTTCTGGGCAATTGTCTGACCCATAACAACCTCCTTACAAATTTAAACAGTTTATTATAAAGGGTGAGTGTGATGGATTGCCTTTCGCGCTTGGCAGGTTCCACAGCGACAAGTTGAGTTGTCAAGTCCTGGAAAGTGCTGGCTAATAAAAATATCCTTCTCCTCGCACAAATACTTGCGGGGAGAGTGGCTACATATTCCACCTTGTAAAATGAATGATTGAATTCCCCCAACGACAAAGTGTTTTTTTAAATTTTAATTTTCAAGTGAAATGCTCCCTACCAAACCCTTGCCTCACCTGCAAAGCAAGTGGGGCAGGGGAAACTTGATCAGGCCGTTTTGCAAATGTGAATATAGAGAATGAACTTTCGAACCGGCTCAATCTTGACAGTCTTCACGGAAGGGGGACAATATATAGGAAAGTATGTGCAATTTTAAAAGATTAGTTTGTGATGAACGTTCATCAAAGGAGAACGGATGGAGAAGAATAAAACGGTTACTGTTTCCCTGTTAAAACTCGCACTTTCGTTTCTGAAAATAGGCCTCACTGCCTACGGGATTGCCATTCTTCAGCAGATGAGGGCAACTATTTTAGGTAACAGATGGCTTTCCCCTGAAAAATTTGAGGAAGGGCTTGCTATGGTTCAGCTCTATCCAGGTCCCATTATGTTTGATCTCGGCACCTATTCCGCGTATGAAATCTGTGGATTCACCTGTGCTGCCCTCGCCATGTTTTCCTTCCTTTTACCTTCATATCTCCTGATGGTAGCACTCTCTTACGTTTACTTCAAATTTGGCAACGTCTCGTGGATTCACCCTTTATTTCTCGCCCTTGAAGCCATGGTTGTGGGTGTAATTACTCACATTTTTATTGATTTTGTCAAAAAATATGCCCTCAGCTGGCAGGGGACTCTGATTGCAACTCTCTCCTTTGCCTTAATGATCTTTCAGATGAGCGCTATCCTGATAATTTTCCTCGCTGCCCTGCTTTCCATGCTCATTATTACGAAAATTAAAAATCCTCGAATGAGTGTGAAAGCTTTTGAAACTTCATCTCACACTGGAAGTCTTGAAAAAATTGGTTTTGGAGCGACTGCACTTGTATTCGTTGGTTTAATTGTACTCACTATCATCTCTCCAAAGGGCTCTGCTGCCGCTCTTACAACCTCTATGTTCAAAATCGGAGCAGTGGCCTTTGGAAATGCCTTCACCATCATGCCCCTGATGCAGCAGGAGGTGGTCTCAATTCATCACTGGCTAACCCTGAAGCAGTTTTCGGACGGCATAGCCCTTGGGCAAATAACTCCAGGCCCATTTCTGATCACAGCCGTATTCATTGGCTATAAAGTTTCGGGAATCCCGGGAAGTGCCCTTGCAGCATTCGCAATATTCTTCCCGAGTTTTTTCTATACCCTTATCGCAACCCTCACCTATGCAAAGATCAGAAACAACATGTATGTAAAAAAGGCTATAAAAGGCATTCTATCCGCGTTTACCGGCATGCTACTTTATGTTTTGATAAGTATTGGAAAGTTTTCGCTTAGAAATCCAGTTGCCATCATCTGGGCCCTATGGGCATTTGTAGCAGTCCGATTTCTGAAGCTAAACCTGCTGTGGGTTTTCCTCATCGGACTTACCTTCACCGTTTTCTTTTACATCTAATTCAGCATGATCAATTTCCTGATTAAAACCTTTCCTTGAGCTCTAACTTTGATAAAATAAACACCTTCTTTCAGGTTACCCTTGAGCTCATAAGTCTTTATCCCTGGAGTAAAACTCTCGGTCTTCTTAAAAATTGCTCTACCTCCTACATCAAAGACTGCAATCTCCACATTTTCACTTTTTGGAATCGAAAAGATCAGTTTTGCGCTGTTGTGGGCCGGATTGGGGGCAACACGAAGGTCAAATCTGTGAGGAATTATATCGGACTCTCCAACATTTACGAGTATCACCCTGAAGTGGTAGATACTGTCCTCTGGATCATAGGCTTCGTTGGGGTCGTAGGCATTGTCTATTGCGTAAATAAAGTAGTTTACCGTTGTCGAGTCCTGAACCTGAGGGATAAATGCATGATAGAAGTTCGCCGTATCGAGAACCATATCCAGACTGTCGAAAATTCGTGGCGATTCACCAAAGGCGTAGAAGAGCCTCACTGCCCTCAGCCCGTTTTCATCAAATACATGGGTTCTGATCTCAAAGGGGCCCATAAAGCTTGTATCGTGCCATATAGTTGTGGATTCGATAACCGGAGGTGTGACATCAATCGCAAAGGTCCAGATATCTGAGGAACTGCAGTTGCCTGCGTCATCATAGGCCTTTACCCACCAGGTGTACCATCCCTCGTGCAGAGTGGCCTCGTAATAGTAACTTGTATCCGAAATCTCACCGAAAATCGTCGTATCCGTTGAGTCTGCGAGATAAAGCTCATAGAGAATTTGCTTGTTACCAACTTTTTTAACCAATTTCTCTGTGGGATGCCAGCAGAACCAAACTCCGTAAGGATCAGAGGAAATGCTTGAATCTTCAGGGAAAATGAGCACCACAGGCTCAGGCGGGATCGTGTCCACGTAGAAAACTGCAATTTCGCTGAAACTCACATTCCCCGCGCTATCATAACTCCTCACCTGCCAATACCATTCTCCATTTCCAATAGAGGCAAGCATATAGGTGGTATCCATCATGGTTGTGTCAATTTCTGGATTCATCATATCCGGGTTGTCAGCAATGAGAAAACGATAACCAGCAAGCCCACTAAGTGTGTCGTTTGACGGCATCCAGCTGAACTGATAGGGGAAAGATGTGATGTAATAACCGTAGCCGGGATAGAGCAGGATGGAGGTTGTAGGTGGCTCATT
>JALXCE010000199.1 GCA_026991055.1 Caldifarciminota bacterium
CAAAAAGAGAGACATTAGAGACTTCTGATTCTCATGTCATGGTTGTCGATAACAACGTGATTAGCACGTTTAACGCCTTTGTGAGGAAATTTAGATCGGACTCCAGTGTAGTCAATGTCCCGCAGGCATTATCGTTTGTTACTATTAAAAAGCTGAGCTCTGGCTATGGAGAGCTTTCCTGCTGTGGCAAGCCAAGAGTACTCAGAAAGTTGAGGATTTCTTTTGGCAATAGAATTCAGCAGGACCTCTATTTTGCCGGTGATACACTGGTTTTCATATACCAGCCAACAGGAGATGTAAAAATTTCGCTTAATGGGGAATATCACCTGCCTCGTAAAAGATTCAATTTTAAGAGGAAAAGTTTTTCAATAAAGAGTGACGGGGTAAAAATTAGAGGGGAAGTTGACTTGCCTGCCAGGTCTAAACCTGTGGGAATAGTCCTCTTAATCCCAGGCTCGGGAAGAGTCGATCGCCATGAACTCGGGATATTTGATGATATCGCACAATGTCTCACTAATGCAGGTTTTGCGGCGGCACGTTACGACAAGCGAGGGGTTGGCAGAAGCAGCGGTAAATACGAAGAAGCAGGGTTGTCCGATCTCGAATACGACGCCATAAACGTTGCAAAATATTTGAAGAAAAAGTACAGGGGTCTCCCTTTATTTATCCTCGGGCATTCCGAAGGTGGAATGTACAGTTTTATCGTTGCCCGGAAGGCTGGAGCGAGCGGCGTTATAGCCCTTGCTGCCCCCTGCCGAAACTTAAAAGATGTAATCGCTATGCAGCTGGTAAGGATGGGATTTATTGACTCCTCAAGTGTAGATTCTATCAAGGAAAGGATAAATGTGATTGCGGACTCCCTTGCAAAAGTTGAGAAAGCAAGCGGAATGGTGAGCTTACCGATTATTGGAAAGCTTCCTGCCAGATGGTTCAAAGAACACGCGTTGCTTGATCCAGACACGCTGGTAAAAGGATGGAAGGGCCCCACGCTTCTCATTGCTGGCTCAATTGACCTGCATGTACCACCTGAGGATGTCAGACCTTATAAAGAACTTTTAAAGAAAAATGGCTCAACCTCCAGTTTTGTAGTTCTCAATGGTGAAAATCATTTCTTTGAAAACCGCGAGCTCCTCTGCAAAACCATCGTAGATTGGCTTAAAAGACAGGAATAAGTGCATTTGATGAAATAACACAAAACAGGGATTTAATCATTGTCGGGGATATTGTAGATTTTTAACAGATTATACCTCAATCACGTGGTACTCTGCGTTTCCGAGCATCAAATCGAAAAAGTTGTCGCGTGTAACCTCCACCCCATCAAAAACGCGCATAAATGATACTATGAGAAGCCGGTGAGTAACGACAAGAATTTCCGAATCGCTCTTTTCATTGTTTTTCAGATGCTCCACGAAATCTTTAATCCTTTTCTCGGCATCCCTCAGGCTTTCGCCAAGTGGAGGTCGTGTGTTGTACGGGTCCCTATCCCACTGTTTCCAGAGCTCGGTGTATTTCTCCTTGATTTCCGGGATATACTGGAGGTTCCAGATGCCTCTTTTTACCTCTCTCAATCGCCAATCAGTTTTAATTTCGAGCTTGAAATATTCATTCAGGATTTTCGCTGTAGTATAAGCTCTCAAAAGGTCTGAAGAATAAAGGGCGTCAAATCTCATTCCTTCGCTTTCAAATCTGTCCCTCAACGTTTTCGCCTGTTTCCTGCCCGTTGCGTTTAATGAAGTATGTACCCATCCCTGGACGATAAGCATCCTGTTGCAGTCAGTTTCACCGTGTCTTGTCAGAAAAAGCTTCATTTGACTTCACTCCATGCAAATTATATACTTTCACTCCCATGAACGAGATAAAAAAGGGCATCGAACTGGGGATAATTTTATACCTTTTCACTCTGATTTTCACTTTTATCATAATATTGGCCTTTTCAAGAAATCTGCCGTCTTTAAGTGTTATTGAGAGATTCGAGCCCCCAAAGACCACTGAGGTTTATGACAGAAATGGCAACCTGATCCACAGTTTTTATCTCCAGCGAAGGATAATGGTTCCACTCGACAGCATACCACCCCTGATGCAGAAGGCGTTTATTACTATCGAGGATAAAGATTTTTACAAACACTGGGGTATAAGTCTCAAGCATGTTGCGCGAGCAATGATTGTAAATCTCAGGTATCTGCACATAAAGCAGGGGGCATCAACTATCACTCAGCAGCTTGCAAGGAATATGTTTTTGAATCAGAAAAGGACCTTTAAGAGAAAGATTCGCGAGGCTATACTGACAGTGAGAATAGAGCGAGCATTCTCTAAAGAGGAGATTCTGGAGCGTTACCTTAATCAAATTTACTTTGGCCATGGAGTTTATGGTGTCGAGGCGGCTGCGGAATACTACTTTGGCAAGCATGTTTGGGAGCTCAATCCTCGTGAAATTGCGGTGCTTGTGGCGATCCCTCGAAATCCGTGGTTTTACTCACCTTTACGCCATCCTGATAGGGTGTTGAGGAGAGCAGATTTCATTTTAAAGAAACTCTACGAAAATAATGTTATAACAAAAGAAGAGCTTGAGGAGGCACTTCAAGAGCCCATCGTGTTTGCCAAACCCAGTGAAAAGGAGCAGTTTGAGGATGCAGCAGCATATTTTCTCGAAATGGTGCGTCGGTATGTTATAGATGACCCTCTTTTAGGTGAGGATTTCCTCTATAAAGCCGGAGGTAGAATTTATACAACTCTCGACATTAACATGCAGAATACCGCGTATCGTGTGGTAGATTCCCTCCTGAATGTGTTTGAAAAACAGTACAGATTAAAGCCCAAAAAAGCAGATTATGTCAGGGATACGCTTAATCCTCCAAAATATCTGCAGGGGGCTCTTGTAACACTCAATCCTGAAACAGGAGAAATACTTGCACTTGTGGGTGGCAGGGATTTTAAAGATTCCCAATTCAACCGAATTACTCAGGCAAGGAGACAGGCTGGCTCAGCATTTAAGCCAATACTCTACACTGCCGCCATTGACAACGGATACAATCCATCAGACTTAATAGATGACTCACCCATTACCCTCGAAACCTATGTTAACGGTGAGAAGACCTACTGGGTTCCCCAGAATTATGACAAGAAGTATCTCGGAAAAATTACATTGAGAAAGGCCCTTGCGCTATCAAGAAACCTTGCTTCGGTGAGGTTGATCCTTGATATTGGGCCTGAGACTGTAATCGAATATGCAAGGAAACTCGGGATCAAGGATTCCATTCCCCCGTATCCATCCATTGCCATTGGTGCTGCCACAGTGGTGCCTTTAAACCTTACTGTTGCCTACGCGACCCTTGCGAACTATGGGATCCGGCCGAAACCCTATTTTATAACAAGAATCGAGGATAGCAGGGGGAATGTGATTGAGAAATTTGAACCAACTCTAACCACGGTACTCGACAGCGTAACTTCTTACGAGATGATCAGCATGATGGAGAGCGTATTTGACTTTGGAACAGCAAAAGGTGCGAGAAAATATTATCATTTTACAAGACCTGCTGCAGGAAAAACAGGTACAACAAACGATTACCGCGATGCCTGGTTTATCGGATTTACTCCTGACCTTGTAACTGCAGTCTGGGTTGGATATGATTCAGTAAGAACCATCTTCAGAGGTGCCACCGGTGCTGTAATGGCCCTTCCCATCTGGGCAACTTACATGAAAAGCATACTGGACACAGTACCTCCTCTTGACTTTGTAGAGCCTTCTGGTATTGTTCACAAAGAGGTTTGCTCCACATCCGGCCTGCTTCCCACCCCTTATTGTCCAGAAACCTACGACGAAATTTTCAGAGAAGGATATGAGCCTACACAGTACTGCAATATTCATATTGCACCTGATCTAAAAAGGGCAGAGGAAGCATTTGAAAAAGAAGAACTGATGGAAATCAAGGGGCAGTGAACCTTTTCCTTATTTTATTAGGATATTTGATTTTCCCAAACACGACCGGTAATTTCCTGGCTAACGAAAAATGGGCTATCTTTTACAACCCTGCCTATATAGGACATAGATTTATCGCTTCCGCCGAATATGCTGAAATATACTCCACCTTTGAATTTTTCCGCCTTTCTATCAATGCCCGTGGTGCTGGTATTGGAATGGCGACCGTGAAAAGCGGAGACTTTTATCTAAATTCCATCACTGCAGGCTACTCATTCAGCTACTCCCCAAAAGTGAGGATTGGACTCTCCGGGGAGCTCAACCAGATGTTTGAGAAGGGCGGCGAGGGACTTTTAAACTCCTTCAAAATAAATGCAGGATTGCTGGTGAATGCAGGAGATAGAAGAAAGCTTGGCATTTCCATTTTTAACGTTGTTTCAACCGGTGATTTATACATTAAAAGGCAGATTGTATTCTCAAGCTTAAACGGCTTAACACATTCTTTTGAAGTTATGTGTGACGCTGTATTTGAGGAATCACAAAATGTTTCATATGTTCTCGGTGCCGGTTATCGGCTCACACATTTTTCTCGTCTTTATGCTGGAATTAGTACAAATCCCCTGAGTTACCACGCATCTATTGAATTCAGCAAAATTTTAGATTTCACCTATTCGATCTCCATTCATCCATACCTTGGAATCTCCAATTTTATAAGTATTTCAAGGTAAAGAGCTATGGTTTATAATGAAAGACAAAAAGGAGGAAAAAGATGAGACATGTAAAATTTGTCGCTTTGATTTTTGCCGGACTTCTTATGGCTCAAAATAATCCCATTACTGGAAGCATGACCTTTTCCTCACCAGAGGCAAATCTTGGATTCCTGACGCTTGATTATGTGAACCCAGCCAGGGCGTCGGCGGTTCTCGGTGGATTTGCCAATCCTGCAGCCTTCGGAAGAATCTCTCACCTGGAATTTGATGCTGGACTTGGCTTGACAAATAGCTCAACCATGAGGGCCAATGCAACACTTCTTGATAGCAGCGAATACAACAATGCCCTCGTGGTGCCTTTTGATATAGAAACAAAAGATGCAGGCGGAATTTACGGATTTGGCTTTGGAGTAAAATTTGCATTGCTTGGGGCAGGATTTGGTATACTCAAACCATATAAGTTTGGAATTGACATCAACAGTAACACAACTTTTTCCCTTAATTTTCAGGATCAAATTGTAGATACGCTTCTGATACAAAACAGAGACTCTGCAAATCTCTACTCTTCGGTTGAGATGCACTGGAGTGCAGAAGGAACAGCCGAAACCAATGTTAAAGGGAATGGCGGCCTGTCCCTTGAAGCCAGGCCTATGTTCTTTGGAGCAGGAATAGGATTTGGGCCACTTTCAGTTGGGGCAGCCTTTAAGATAACAAAATACTCTGGAGGCGGAGAGCCTCTACTTCTTGCTTATACAGAGTCAGTCGTTAATATAACTGGAACATCACCTGACTATGCGGGAAGTGTTAACGCAACTGTAAATTTTCAGGATACTATTTCATCGGTCACTATCGCGAGCAATATTAGCGGGACGAGAAAAGCTTTTGCAGTCGGAGCTAATTTATCGCTTGGTATATTAAAAATCGGAGGATATTTTGAAAATGGTTTCAAAACCGC
>JALXCE010000200.1 GCA_026991055.1 Caldifarciminota bacterium
CACTCAAATTTGGGGAAAAGTTTTGGGGTGTGGGGCCGCGCACGAAGTGCGCGGCCCCACACCCCCTAATAAAATCTTACGACAGTTGCTTTAACGCTACTCTACATGCCTGCTGAATGGGCTCCCATACGGGAGATAATCTCGGCGTATAGTCAAAATCCACAAACAGCAGGTCCTGAATTCTCATACCCTGAGTAATAGCCATAGCAGCAATAGCATTAACACGCTCTGTTCTCTCCGGCCCCACTGCCTGAGCTCCCAGGATGCGTCCTGAAGGTTTTTCAAATACAAGTTTTATCCATATGGGTTTGTGATTTGGCATATAATGAGCTGCATTGTTGGCTTTAATCAAAACTGACCCCACGTTGAAACCTTCTTCCTTTGCCTCTTCCTCAGACAATCCTGTCTTTGCGACAATCAATCCAAACAGCTCTGTAGATTGAGTCCCAATTACTCCAGGGAATTTAAAACTACCACCTGCTGCCACATCCCCGGCGACCAGCCCGGTTTTGTTTGCAATATCACCGAGCGGAACATACATCGGCTTGCCAGTAATTAAATTTTTCAGCGAAATACAGTCACCTGCAGCAAAAATATCTGGATCATTTGTTCTCATCTCACAGTCAACCTTTATGCCACCATCGGGATTAAGCTCGAGACCGGCATCTCTCGCAAGCTCACTTCTTGGCTTTACCCCCACGGAAAGGAGAACGAGATCAGCTTCAAACTCCTTACCGCCAGCAACCACACTTTTAACCCTCCCGTTTTCTCCCTTTATCTCTTCAACGGGCGAGGAAAGGGCAAATTTAATACCATTTGCCTCTAAATGTTCCTTAACCATGGATGAAACATCGGTATCGAAGTTTTTCATAATCCTATCGAGCATCTCGACAACGACAACATTTTTGCCGTATTTCGTAACCGCTTCTGCCACTTCAAGGTTAACATAACCCGCACCAACGAGAACAACATTTTTAACTCTATCACTTTCAAGCTCATTCCTGATTACAACACCTTCATCGAGTGAATGGAGCGTGTAAACGCCCTCGAGGTCAACCCCTTTAATCGCTTTTGGTCTAATGGGCTCTGCACCTGTTGTAATGATCAACTTGTCGTATGGAACTTCAACAATTTCGCCGGTATCGGTTCGCTCTGCCACAACAATTTTCCTCTCACGGTCTATTTTCACCGCTTTGTGAAATAGCTTAATCTCCACATTTCTCGTTTTCTCGAACTTCTCCTTTGGGACCGACACAAGATCCTCAATATTTTTGACCTCTCCAGAAAGGTAATAAGGTAAACCACATAGACCATAGGAAACCCATTTATCCATTTCAAGAACAATAATTTCTCCTTCTTTGTCCTTTCTTCTGATCTGTGAAGCAGCAGAGAGTCCGGCAGCGTCTGCTCCAATAATCAAATACCTCATTTTTCTCCTCCCTTTTAGAGAATTTATGCTATTTTAACACAACAGAATTAAAATGTCTAAACAAGTTCGAAAATTCCAGCCTCAAGACTTGTGTTTGAGTAATAGAGGGCATCTTAGTATTTACTTTACATTGACTAACCGGGAATTAACGGAACGGATGCCCTCCCCCGCCTGCGCCGCAGGCGGGGGAGGGCATTCGAACAGGCTCACTGAAAATGAGCCTGTTCGAAAAAACTCAAATTCATTAATTTTTGTTGAAAAAAAAATGCCCCCGCCTATTTCCTCCCTCCCGCGCACAAAGTGCGTGGGGGGAGGATAGGAGGGGGGAATTTTCGAACACACTCCCAAAAATTGACATGACAGGGGGAAGTTGTTATCATATTACCGCTTTACATGCGGGAGTAGCTCAGAGGTAGAGCACAACCTTGCCAAGGTTGGGGTCGCGGGTTCAAATCCCGTCTCCCGCTCTTTTTTATTCTCCTTTCCCTATCCCACCCCTTGATTTATAATACATCTGTTATATGAGATGGATTAGACTGAAAGAGCAGGCAAGTGCGGAAGAATTAAAAAACAAATTATCCATTCCCCTTCCCATCGCAAAAGTCCTTTCAAACCGTGGATTCAGCGTTGAAGATGCTCGGATATTTCTGAATCCCAAGATTGAGGACCTCTATTCACCATTCCTATTAGATGGAGTAAAGGAGGCAGCAGAAAGGGTAAAAAGGGCAATAGAAAACAATGAAATCATTCTTATCCACGGAGACTATGATGTTGATGGTGTTACCTCTCTTGCGCTTCTTTATAGAAACCTCAAAAAACTCGGGGCAAAAAATGTAATTCCCTACATTCCAAGTAGATTTGAAGAGGGTTACGGTCTATCCGAGAAGAGTATTGAAATTGCAAAGGAACGTGGTGCAAGCCTCATTATAACCGTTGATTGCGGTGTCACAGCTGTAAAAGAAGCAGAAATGGCTACAAAAGAGGGAATTGACCTGATTATCACGGACCATCATGAGCCAGCTGATGAGATTCCACGGGCTTTCGCAGTGATAAACCCAAAATTAGGAGAGTACCCTTTCCCTGACCTCGCGGGGGTTGGGGTAACCTTTAAATTTTTGATGGGTCTTTACACGTACCTCGGGCAAAAACTCACCCCACTTTACTGGGACCTCGACCTTGTTACCCTTGGCACAGTGGCAGACCTTGTTCCACTCATTGATGAAAACCGCATCCTTGTCAAGTTCGGCTTGAAAACGTTAAACAAAAGCCTCAAAGCGGGGATCAACGCGCTTAAAAAAGTAGCGAGGCTCAATGGAGAGCTACGGACATGGCATATTTCTTTCATCATGGCACCACGTCTCAATGCGGCGGGTCGTCTTTCCCATGCCCAGAAAGCTTTTGAACTCCTTGTTACAACCGATGGCAAAGAGGCCGCAAGGCTTGCAAAAGAACTCAACGAAGAAAACAAAAGACGCCAGCAGATCGAAAGCAAAATCTACGAAGAGGCTAAATCTCTTGTTGAACAGTACGAGATGTTTAACGATATGGTTCTTGTTCTTGGGAGTCCAAACTGGCATGAAGGTGTAATCGGAATTGTGGCCTCAAAACTCGTTGAAGACTACTACAGACCCACTCTTATGATCAGTGTAAATGGGGAAACAGCAAAAGGTTCGGGCAGGAGCATTCCGACATTCCATTTATTCAATGCCATGAGGAAGGTTGAAGACCTATTTATGGCCTTCGGCGGCCACAAGTATGCAGCTGGCTTCCGGATATCGACCGATGACATTGATGAGCTTAGAAAAAGGATAAATGAAGTCGCAAGAAAAATGCTCACGTCCGAGGACCTTATTCCAGAAGTGCATATTGATGCAGAAGTTACACTTCAGGAATTGGACGAAAAATTCTTTGAAGCTTACGAGATGCTTTCACCCTTTGGGCAGGGTAATCCACGGCCCGTATTTTGCATAAAAGAGGCGGAGATAGTTGGGGAGCCAAAAATAGTGGGAGAAAATCACCTGAAATTCGCTCTAAGGCAGGGAAATGCACACATCTTTGCCTTTGCACCCCAAAAGGCATCTTTGATTAAAAAAGTCCGTCCGCTCTCCAGAGTGGACATCGTCTTTACGTTTACAAGAGACGAGTGGGCAAGAAACCCCCGGTACGAGCTGAGGGTTATTGATATTAGATTTAAAGGAGGAGAGGATGAAAAATCTCAGTGATCTTATGAATGAAGTTTTTACCCTGAAGGATGAAATCATTTCTTTAAGAAGGGATATCCACGAGCACCCTGAACTTTCTTTTAAAGAGTTCCGGACCACAGAATTAATAGTCGATTATCTAAAATCACACGGAATTGAAGTGAGCCGCCCAACTCCCACTGGGGCAGTGGGATTAATAAGAGGGAATGGCGAAGGAAAAACCATTGCCCTGAGGGCGGATATTGATGCCCTACCCATCAAAGAAGAGACCAACCTGCCATTTGCCTCAAAAAATGAAGGTGTTATGCATGCCTGCGGGCATGATGCACACACGGCTATGCTTTTAGTGGCGGCAAGGGTCTTAAGCGAAAATCGTGATAGTTTTAAAGGCACGGTTAAGCTCCTCTTCCAGCCTGCTGAGGAAAAAGCTGGTGGAGCCCTCCAGCTGATAGAGGCTGGAGCTCTTGAAAATCCACGGCCCGATGCCGTCATGGGTATCCATGTCTGGCCCTACAGTGAAGCGGGCTCCATAGGCTATACCCGCGGACCGGCCATGGCATCGTCTGACTTCTTCAATGTAAAAATTATAGGTAAAGGTGGACATGGAGCTTATCCTCACAACACCATTGACCCCGTGAACGCACTTGTACACACGGTCTCTGCCCTCAACTCACTCGTGGGCAGAACAGTCAATCCACTGGATTCAATAGTCTTGAGTGTCACAACCATACATGCGGGAACAGCAGGGAACATCGTACCAGAAGAGGCCACTTTTGGTGGTACAGTAAGGGCATTAAATGAGGACACAAGGGCCAGGATTGAGAAACTTTTCAAAGAAATTGCCGCCAAAATCCCCGGGAGTTTTGGGGCAAAATCGGAGATAGAATACAAAAGGACCACGAGGGTTGTTTATAACTCACCGGAATTTATAGACTTCATGCTGGAAGCTGTGAAAGAGGCTGGGGTATTTAAAAAATTGGAGGAATTGCCTCCAACCATGGGCTCAGAAGATTTCTCTTTTTATCTTGAGGAGATTAAATACGGTGGCTTCATACGGCTCGGTGTGAAAAATGAGAAGATTGGGGCTGTTTATGGGCTTCATTCACCTAAATTTATTATAGATGAAGACGCCCTGCCCTACGGCACGGCCCTTCATGTGGCAGTTTCCTATAAATTTTTAAACGGGGAGTAAAGCTATGAAATACGTTTTTCTAAACGATAAATTTGTCCAAAAAGAGAAAGCAAAGATAAGTATTGAGGACAGAGGTTTCCTCTTTGGAGATGGAATTTACGAGGTGATAAGAGCATACAACGGCAGGCTTTTCAGGCTTGACGACCACATAGAAAGGCTCTTCAAATCAGCCGAAGCAATTCGTTTGCCTGAGATCTACAAAGCAGAAGAAATTAAAGAGTATGTCAATAAGTTATTAGAGCTATCGGACGAAAAAGATGTGGAAATTTATATTGAATGGACACGCGGTGTCGCACCAAGAGAGCATGCCTTTCCACCCAAATCAGAGCCAACATTCGTCATGATGCTTTTAAAACCCCATTCCCAGCCACCAGAAACTTATCGGAAAGGAGTGAAGATTGTTTCATATCCTGAAATTCGCTGGAAGTATCCGTACATCAAGACAGTGAATTTACTTCCCAACGTGCTTGCCAAACAGTTTGCCAAAGAAAATGAAGCCTTCGAGGCAATATTTGTCCATGAGGATACAAAAATCGTGACAGAGGGCTCATCTTCCAACGTCCTGATGGTAAAAGACGGGAAGGTTTATTGTCACGAAACCAATGAGTCCATTCTCTTTGGCATTACACTCAAGGTCGTCATGGAAATATGCGATAAACTCGGAATAGATTTTGTGGGTGAAAAATTCACCTATGATGATATGATTAAAGCGGATGAGGTCTTCCTCTCAGGCACAGGTGCCGAAGT
>JALXCE010000201.1 GCA_026991055.1 Caldifarciminota bacterium
GCTGCCACGCGAGTGACATTTGCCGCATTGGATGGCATGCCGATACATCCTGCTATTGCCCCGTCAATGATTTTGGGGTCAATTCCAGTTCGATTTATGGTCTCCTTAAACACAATTTCGAGCATCTGGTCAGCAGTGAGGTCCTTCAGGGCTCCTCCGAAGAGCCCAACCGGTGTCCTCACTCCACCAACGATTACAACCTCTTTACTCATGATTCACCTCTCTTTGGCTTTTTCTTCAATTCCTCTTCCAAAAGCACCCTTTTTAAAACCTTTCCAACAGCAGATTTGGGCAGTTCCTTTCTGAATTCAATAAACTCGGGAACCTTGTACCTTGCCAGATTTTCCCGGCAGTACTCTTTTATTTCCTCTTCGGTAGCCGTTTCTCCCTCTTTTAGCACAACAAAGGCCTTCACTGTTTCTCCCCTGTAACCTGAGGGGATGCCCACAACGGCTGCCTCCTTGATCTTGGGATGCCTGTATAACACCTCTTCGATTTCCCTCGGATAAATGTTGTATCCAGAGGCAATTATCATTTCTTTCTTTCGATCAACAATGTAAAAGTAGCCATCCTTATCCATCCTCGCGATATCTCCTGTATAAAGCCATCCGTTTCTCAAAACCCTTGCAGTTTCTTCAGGCATATTCCAGTATCCCTTCATCACCTGAGGGCCTTTCACTATCAGCTCGCCAGCCTCACCCACAGCGAGTTCCTTCTCACCGGTCTCAATATCAACAATTTTCGCATCAGTATCCGGGAATGGAATGCCAATACTCCCCGGCTTATTTAAGCCATAAATGGGGTTGCAGTGAGTAACAGGTGAAGCCTCGGACAGACCGTATCCCTCAACCAACTTTGCCCCTGTGAGCTTCTCGAAATCCTCTTTCACCTTAACCGGGAGAGGGGCTGAACCACTTATACAGGCTTTTATGGACGAAAGGTCATATTTTTTGACGTCCTTAAAATTGATGACTGCGATGTAGATTGTCGGTGCACCGGGGAACAATGTTACTTTGTATTTCTGGATCAGTTTGACAATTTCCTTAACATCAAACCTTGGCACAAGAACGAGGGTGGATGCGAGATAAATGGCAAAGTTCATGCCAACAGTCATTCCATAGACATGAAAGAATGGAAGCACCGCAAGGAGAACCTCACCACCTTCCTGCCTGTCTGTTAACCAGTGAACGGCCTGCATGGTATTGGCAACAAGGTTGTAATGGGTCAGCATAGCAGCCTTGGAAATGCCCGTAGTTCCACCTGTGTACTGGAAGAGGGCAACATCTTCTTTTGGATCAATATCAACATAAATCTTTTCTGGCTTTGTCTGGAGCAGGTCAGTAAACCTATAAACTCCGTTGCCGTATTTTATCTGTGGCTTCTTTTTACCGATAAATTTCAACGGATAAAGAAGTTTCAGATGTTGTGGAAGGAAATCTCTGATACTGGTGACAATAATTCGCTTGATACTGGTTTTGTCTTTGACTGCCATTACCCTGTCATAAAGCAGGTCAAGGGTAATAATGGTTTCAGCACCTGAATCATTCAAAATATGCTCAAGCTCCCGGGGCACATACATGGGGTTGGTCTGAACAACAATACCACCAAGCTTAAGGATAGCGTAGAAAGATATGACAAATTGGGGGGAGTTTGGGAGATAAATGGACACCCGGTCACCTTTTTTTATACCCATTTTATGCAAGGCAGTGGCAAGTGCTCTAATATAATCCCATCCTTCTCGATAAGTGATTTTTCGGCCGTAAAAAATCATAGAAGTATTGTTGGGATAATCACATACTGCGTCCTGATAAAACCTGGTCAGTGGGATGACCGGGTAGTCAATATGAATTGGAATCTCTCCTTCATAAAATGTTAACCACGGCCTATTCATGTCAAATACCCCCGTTTTATTAGTTAAATTTTAGTCCGGTGGTCATGTAAATGTCAATATTATCAACCTTCAGTTGAAGACCGGTCAGTCAGGAGAAAGAGAATTTATGACCTTGGAAACATCATCTTACAAAGATTCGTGGTAGCTAAAAATAGCTCGGTCATTAAGGTGACAGCTGTTGAGTAAAATAAAGAATGCGGGCCCGCCGAATCAGATAAAAACTGGTGAGTTGCTAATCTTTGTAAGTTAAACGCTACTAAAGTTGTCTGAATATGTTTGCACTTTGCGGAAGGAAATTTTTTAATAAGTTTTTGCCACTTTTGAGTAGCAACTGATGTTAGGAGAAACCTCGTACCATGGAAATTTGGAACTTTTTGGTTAGGGGGGTCAAATGTTAAATAAAACCTTCGCGGATTTGAAAAACTTTTGACCTTCAGGAAGGGATTTTTCAATAGCTGTGAGGGGCGCGCGCGAAGCGCGCGCCCCTCACACATTAAAATTCAAATCCTACTTTCCCTCAAGCTCCTGTGCGTCAACCACCGCCATTGCCGCTATGTTCACGATATCTTTAACCTCATCTCCCCTCTGCAACACATGAATTGATCTCGAAGCTCCCATCAGTACCGGCCCTATTGCCTCAGCATCACCGAGACGCTGAAGCAATTTGTATGACACATTAGCTGCCTCAAGGTCAGGGAAAACAAGGACATTGGCATCCTTTACCCTGCTGAAAGGATACGTGCTCTCCACAATTTCAGGTACAACAGCCGTATCTGCCTGCATCTCTCCATCTATGACAATGTCCGGCCGTTTCTGACGTACAATCTCCACTGCCCTTCTCACCTTTTCACTCAGAGGATGCGGAGTGGAGCCAAAATTGGAAAACGAAAGCATGGCCACACGAGGCTCAATGTCAAACTTCTTCGCGAGGTCTGCGGCAAGGATAGCGATTTCTGCAAGGTCTTCTTCAGTGGGCTCGATATTCACCGTTGCATCAGTGAAGAAGTAGACCTTGTCTTTAACTATCATGATGTAGAGACCGGCAACCCTCTTTACGCCTTTACGTGGTTTGACAATCTGAAGGGCAGGCCTCAAAACCTCTGGATAGTGATAGGTGAGCCCTGAGACAAAGGCATCAGCGTCACCCATATAGACCATCATGGGACCGAAATAATTTGGCTGCTGCATCAACATTCTTGCCTCAGTAAGGGTCACACCTTTCCTCTGCCTTAACTCATAGAGTTTCTGGACATACTCGTCAAATTTTGGATACGTTTCCGGATTTACTGTGTCCACTTTACAACATTTCAACCCCAGTGATTCGATTTTGGCTTCGATGACTTCCTTTCTTCCTATCAAAATGGGATGAGCTATACCTTCCTCTATAAGGATGTGTGCTGCCCTGATAATCTTGGACTCCTCACCCTCGGCAAAGACCACCTTTTTCGGATTGGATTTTGCCTTATTGATGATTATTCTCATAACTTCTCGGGATTTTCCAAGCCTTGCCTCAAGCTTTTCCCTGTATTCATCAAGGTCAATATGGAATCTTGCCACACCGGTTTCCATGGCAGCTTTTGCCACAGCAGGTGCTTCCCATAGCAAAACACGTGGGTCAAGCGGCTTTGGAATAATGTAATCCGGTCCAAACTTCAGGGATTCCACTCCGTAGGCCTTTAAAACACTGTCGGGGACATCTTCTTTTGCAAGGTCTGCAAGGGCATGAACCGCTGCAATTTTCATTTCGTCGTTGATTGCCTTGGCACCAACATCAAGAGCTCCCCTGAAGATAAACGGGAATCCGAGAACGTTGTTCACCTGGTTGGGATAATCACTTCTACCGGTTGCCACTATTGCGTCCGGTCTTGCCTCTTTTGCGTCCTCATATCTGATTTCAGGATCAGGATTTGCCATTGCAAAAATGATTGGCTTATCCGCCATACTCTTGACCATTTCTTTTGTCAGAATATTGGGCTGCGAAACACCGATAAATACGTCGGCACCTTTAATAGCCTCTTCGAGGGTTCGCACGGGCAATTCAGTAGCAAATCTCTCTTTATAAGGATTCATTCCCTCTTTTCTGCCCTTGTATATGACACCGCGTGAGTCAATCATAATGATATTTTCACGTTTCGCCCCAAGCTTGACGTAAAGCTCAGCACAGGCAATTCCAGCTGCGCCGGCGCCACTTACTACAATTTTCACATCTTCAATCTTCTTTCCCTGAATCTCAAGAGCATTAAGAAGACCTGCAGCGGAGATAATCGCTGTTCCATGCTGATCATCATGGAAAACCGGAATCTCCATAATCTCCTTGAGTTTTTCCTCTATGTAGAAACATTCCGGGGCCTTTATATCCTCAAGATTAATGCCGCCAAACGTGGGTTCAAGAAGCTTCACTGTCCTAATAATTTCATCAGGGTCTTGGGTATCAAGCTCTATGTCAAAAACATCAATATCGGCAAATCTTTTAAAAAGAACACCCTTACCCTCCATAACCGGCTTTGCAGCAAGCGCTCCTCTATTACCGAGTCCAAGAATTGCTGTTCCATTGGAAACAACGGCTACAAGATTCCCCTTTGCAGTGTATTTGTAAGCCAGTGCGGGGTCCCTGTCGATCTCCCTGACAGGTTCCGCCACCCCTGGTGTGTAAGCAAGGGAAAGGTCCCTCTGAGTGTTTAAAGGTTTTGTTGGCTTAACCTCAATTTTTCCTGGCCTTCCTTTGCTATGGTATTCAAGAGCTTCTTCTTTCGTTATTAACATTTTTTCACCTCCAATTTTTAACAACTTTGCAATTTAACAAATTTAAATGCTGTCTCATGGATAAATCAACCCCTTTTGTTTATAAAATCATCTATTCTCTTCCTCCAATCAGGGGTGGTCGATAGATATGCGAAGCTATCGGCACTCAGATTGGAGAGCATGTGAATCAGGGCTCCATAAAAGTTATTTGCAATCGATTTCTGAATTTCAAGGGCAAGGTCTGAGCCTTCTAAAATCATCTGAACCACTTCCTTGCCCTTTTCCATTAATTTGTCGTGGTCCACAAGATAATCCCCGAGCCCCATTTCAAAGGCTTCCTCGCCGCTCAAAATTCTACCTGTGAGGATGAGGTCTTTGGCACGTCCCAGTCCCACAAGGGCAATTAATCTCATCGTACATCCTGTAGGAAATACTGCCCCCACCTTGACTGCCGGGAACCCAATCTTTGCGTTTTTACTCAAAACACGGATATCTGATGACATGGCGACTCCAAAGCCACCGCCCATGGCATAGCCATTAACCAATGCCACTGTGGGACGAGGGAAATTAAAAATGTCTTCCATAAGACCTTCTAACTCGAGTGCGAACTCACGGGCTTTAGTGGTATCCTCAAAATCATTCAGAATACTCAGGTCAACCCCGGTGGAGAAGGATTTTTCACCTGCTCCGGTTATGATCAGCGCCCTCACATTTTTATCTTGCTTCAACGAAGAGAGGGCATTTCTGAATTCCTTCATCATCTCGAGATTGAATGAGTTATGCTTGTCCACCCGATTCATAAATAGAACAGCATAATCTTCCCTTTTTTCAACCAGTATATACTTCTCCACAATTGCCTCCTTTTTCTTTTTATTGTAAAGGGAAGGGAGAATCAGTTCAAAAGGCCCTTTTTCCGCCAGATAAGCTTTGC
>JALXCE010000202.1 GCA_026991055.1 Caldifarciminota bacterium
TAGTCTCCATTATTTTCCAGCACTTCACTCCCAAAGCCGGTTGTTAATTTGATAATGCCTGTTTATCTTTTGATTCTATGGCTCCTCACGAAATAGTAATGGCTATCATATTTTTTATCATCATCGGAGGGCTCATTTACGTTGACCTTGAGGTGTTAAATAGAAGGTCTCACGTGATATCTACCCGTGAGGCCCTTCTTTACAGCATGATGTGGATAAGTGTTGCCCTTCTTTTCAATGTGGGGGTCTATTTTTACGTTGGTAAGGAGAAGGCCATCGAATTCCTGACGGCATACCTTGTGGAAGAATCCCTTAGTGTGGACAACCTGTTTGTCTTTGTTGTCATCCTCTCAAAATTTGATATTCATCCAAAATACCAGCCGCGTGTCCTAAAGTGGGGAATCCTTGGTGCAATAGTTTTCAGGGGAATTTTTATAGTGGCAGGGATTGAGCTCATTAAGATGTTTGAATGGATGACTTATGTTTTTGGATTGATACTCATTTACACAGGTGGGAAGCTTTTCTTTGAGAAGGATAAAACTATTGACCCCTCAGAGAGCAAGATACTGAAGTTTATAAGAAGCAAATTCCCGGTTACGTTCAGGGCTCATCAGGGTAAGTTCTTTATCAAAAAGATGGGGAAAACCTTCATTACAACCATGTTCCTTGCTCTGATTTTGATTGAAACCTCGGACATTATCTTTGCATTTGATTCCATTCCAGCAGTGATTGCCATAACGAGAGACCCATTTATTGCCTATACCTCCAACATTTTTGCCGTTCTGGGGCTACGGTCCCTTTATTTCCTTGTGAGCAACCTTGTTATGCTTTTCAGATTTCTGAAGTATGGTGTGGCTATTATCCTTGTTTTTGTTGGCGTAAAAATGCTCATTTCCAGAATAGTTGAGATACACAACCTTATTTCCCTTGCAGTTATAGTTTCAATCCTTGCGATTTCCATAATCCTTTCTATTCTCATTCCTGGTGAGAAAAGTTCAGCGTAATTCCATTATAATCTTGCACCAGGGGCAACCTGGAATAAATTCAGGTGAGGTGAAATGGAACTCTTAGTTGTTCTCACCCTTGTTATCGGGTTTTTCATGGCGTGGGGTATAGGTGCAAACGATACAGCCAACTCCATGAGTACGGCAGTTGGTGCCAAAGCCATCACCCCCCTTCAAGCGGTTTTCATCGCGGCCATCCTTGAATTTACCGGCTCGTACTTCTTTGGCAAACATGTTACAGAGACGGTGAGGAAAGGCATAATAAATCCCATGGTCATAAACAACGTGGATGTGGTTATATACGGCTCACTCTCTGCTCTTCTTGCTGCTGGTGTCTGGCTCTTGATCGCCAGTTACTATGGTCTCCCTGTCTCTACCACACACTCCATCATTGGTGGAATCGTGGGTTACGGGTTGCTCTATGCGGGCCCGAAAATCGTCAACTGGACAAAGCTTACCTATGTAGTTTTGAGCTGGATAATTTCGCCCATTCTTGGGGGACTTGTGGGCTT
>JALXCE010000203.1 GCA_026991055.1 Caldifarciminota bacterium
TACAACTGAACAACCTGAAAATCAATGGGTGGAGTAGCTTGTTCCAAAAATCTCAAAACCTTTGGATTTTAATGGAAAATTTGCCCCCCACCTGTTCCTCCCCCCACGCTCTTCGTGCGTGGGGGGAGGATAGGAGGGGGGATTTTTCGAACGGGCATATGGGTGGGGTATATTCGAAAGTATATCCCTGCTGAATTCATCCACTTAAGTATCGGTTACCCGTTAACGTGGATAAAAACACTCTGGAGAGTTGTAAAAATTCACCTCAGAAATTTCCGAAGAGTTTGAGCTTACCGTGGACCTACTCAGGACTCGTAAACCTTCACGTAAATCTTTTTCCTGAGCTTCTTTACGTAGGCGTCAATGGCCTGCTGAAGTTTACGCTGGTAAAGAATCTGGGTTAGCTGTGGCTGTATCTCTTCAAAGGACGGCCTTCCACCCTTCTTCCTATCAATAAGCTTGATGATGTGATACCCAAACTGTGTCAAAACAGGGGCAGAAATCTCACCCACTTTCATAGTATCGATGACGGATTTCATATCGGGCGGAAGATTGGTGACTGGAATCCATCCAAGGTCTCCGCCGAGGTCTTTTGTGTCAGTATCGTCTGAGTATTTTGAGGCCAGCTCATCAAATGAGTACTTACCTGATTTGAGCAATCTATAAACCTTTTCTGCAAGCTTCTTAGCCCTCAGAGTATCATTCCTGGTGGGTCTAAACTGTACAAATATCTGCTTTAAGTGATACATGTCGTCCTGTTTCTCCACCATCTTGAAAATGTGGAAGCCATAGTCACCCTCAACCGGTGGTGCAATTTCCCCGGGCTCAAGTGGGGCAACAACCTTTCTGATATGCTCAGGCAGGTCGGTTTTCTTAACGATTCCAATATCGCCTCCATTGGCTGCAGACTGCAGGTCATCGGAGTATTTTGAGGCAAGGTCCTCAAAGCTTGCTCCATTCTGGAGTTTTTTATAAAGGGCTTCGGCCTTTCTCTTTGCCTGAGCCACAACTTCGGGTGATGGCTTAATTCTTATTAAAATATGGGCAATTCGCACCATGTCAGGCTTTGGTGGAATTGAATCAAGATGAGTTTCGTAAAACTTCTTAACCTCATCTGGAGAAACACTGACAAGTGGCTTGATCTTCTTTTCAATGAGTTTTTGCACGTAAAGCTGCTCCCTGACATTTTTCCTGTACTTTCTGCGGAGAGCAGCCTCAGTTAAACCCTCTTCTTTCAATTTCTCCTGAAAAGCCCTCTCGCCCATCTGCTGTTTCATGTTCTGTATCTGCTGGTCGAGATACTTGTCTACTTCGGCATCCGTAACTTTGATTGTGGTATCCTTCTTTGCTTCCACGTAGAGCAATTTTTCCGTTATAAGTTCATCGAGAATCTTTTTCCTGAGCTCAGAATCTGAGATATTGGCAGGAAATTGCATCCTGTAGAAAGCGAATGCCTGGTCAAGGTCCGATTTTAAAATGACCTCGCCGTCCACTTTGGCTACAACTTTATCAA
>JALXCE010000204.1 GCA_026991055.1 Caldifarciminota bacterium
GCATGGCACTGGATGTTGACCGCCACTGGTATGGATGCAATGTGACAAGGATAGTATTCAATGTGAACATCGAGAGCGGTGGTCATTCCGCCAAGTCCCATGGGGCCGATCCCTATTTTGTTAATTTTTTCAAGCAGTTCAAGCTCAAGCTGTGCGTAAAACGGGTCTGGATGCCTCTGGCCAACTTTCCTGAATAGAGATTTCTTTGCCAGTATTGCCGACATCTCGAAATCGCCACCAATTCCTACTCCAACGATAATTGGAGGACAGGGATTCCCACCGGCATCTGTTACAGTCTCAATGATAAACTTCTTAACACCCTCAATTCCGACCGATGGAGGGAAAATCACTGCCCTGCTCATATTTTCGCCTCCGCCACCCTTGGGGGCAAACATGATTTTCAATTTGTCACCTGGCGCAATGTCAAAATGGATCACCGGTGGAGTATTGTCGCCGGTATTTACTCTGCGAAGAGGGTCTTTAACAACAGACTTTCTTAAGTAACCCTCCACGTAGCCTTTTCTTACACCTTCAATTAGAGCATCTTTCAGGTGTCCACCTTTGATTCTCACATCCTCTCCCACTTCAACGAACATAACAGCCACTCCAGTGTCCTGACACATGGGGATGAGCTCATTTCTGGCAATTTTATCATTTTCCAGAATCTGCTTGAGTACCTCTCTGCCCACCGGAGACTTCTCCCTCTCCAGGGCTTCCTCGAGTGCCCTGTACATCTCCTCGCTCAAAACAGAATTTGATTCAATCGCGAGGTTTTTTACGGTCTCAACTATTTTGTCGTATTCGATCTCCCTCATTTTACGTACCTTCTTATTCGTTCAATTTTTATTGTTTTGCCCGTTAAATTGTCAATTTCGGCGAAAATGCCTTCGAGTCCTATTTCTTCCTTGGAGGGTTCGTATTTGACAGGTAGCTGAGTAATAAATCTCTGAATGGCAAGCTCGCTTTTGATACCAATAACTCCTCTTAGCCCTCCTGTCATGCCAAGGTCAGTAATGTAACCTGTACCACCTGGAAGAATTCGCTCGTCCGCTGTCTGTACATGGGTATGTGTCCCCACCACAAGGGATGCCCTGCCGGAGACGTAGTAACCGAAGGCCTGTTTCTCCGCCGTAGTCTCAGCGTGAAAGTCCACGAGGACGATTTTATTTCTATTTTTCTCATATATCTCGTCAAATTTCCTGAATGGACAATCGAGATTTTTGATAAACAATCTACCCATGAGGTTTATGACAGTGATGGTGATCCCGGTTTCTGTCGTGTATTCGATAAATCCTTTCCCCGGTGCTCCCGGTGGGTAGTTGGCCGGTCTCACAAGAGTTGGATAGTCATCAATGTATTTGAATATTTCTTTTTTGTCCCAGATATGATTGCCACCCGTCATGACGTGCACGCCGTAATTCAGGATTTCATCGAGAACCTTCTTTGTGACTCCAGCCCCTCCGGCGGCGTTTTCAACGTTTGCGAGGATTATGTCGACGTTGAACTCATTT
>JALXCE010000205.1 GCA_026991055.1 Caldifarciminota bacterium
TCCATTCGTATCTTGAGAATATGGTTGGTTTGTGAGTATAATTCTCAAAACTTCGGAGGAGGTTTATTTATGAGAGGGTTTGTTATTCGTTGGCTTGTGTCAGCTATAGCCCTTGCTGTTACAGCCTGGATTATCAAAGGGATTGAAATCCATGGCATTTTCTCACTTTTGATAGCAACTCTTGTTCTCGGTATCCTGAATGCCATAATCCGCCCCATTTTGCTGATTCTCACCCTACCACTGAATTTTCTCACTCTCGGTCTTTTCACATTTGTAATCAATGCGATTATGCTCCTCATCACTGCAAGCGTTGTTGAGGGATTTGAAATTCACGGATTCTGGGCCGCATTCATTGGAGCCATATTCATGTCCATCATTAGTACGATTCTCAATTACTTTATCTCGGACAGAGGTAAGTTTGAAATCATGATAATAAAGAAATGAAGGTTGCACTCGCACTTGGTGGAGGTTCTGTCAGAGGATTTGCCCATTTAGGAGTCCTTGAGGCCCTGAAAAAGCACGATATTAAGTTTGATTTCATTGTGGGGACCAGTGCAGGGGGAATAATCGGCACCCTTTATGCCTTCAAAAAAGATATTTACGAATGCTATAAGGTGCTCGAAAACGCCGCCCACTCTGAGATAGTCAAAGAGATGAAACTCCAGAATTACAAGCTCAACCACCAGGGAGACAAAGAAGATACTGGAAGAATCCAGAAATTTCTGAGCACTGTTAGAGGAGCGATGCTTTTAAGAAAATCCCTTGTCCACCGCTCGATGGTACCTGTTGAAAGTATTCAGGAGTTCTTTGAGTTAATTTATCCACGTGGCCTGACCTTCGATGATCTCGAAATGCCAGTTTATACCGTTGCTCTTGATATAATTTCCGGTAAGGATGTTGTGATTGGAACTGGAGAGGTGATCAAGGCTGTCAGGGCTACAAGTGCCATTCCCGGCTTGCTGCCGCCTGTTGAGCTTGACGGTATGCTTCTCGTGGATGGAGGTACCACCCAGAAGGTGCCTGTGGAGAGTGCATACCTGCTCGGTGCCGATGTGGTAATCGCCGTGGACGTGGGCAGAGACCCTTCGCCTGAAGACCCGCTTGAGTCAGGACTCGAAATAATGTGGCGGACCGAAGACTGGTCCAATTACAGGCTTCATCTCAAGCAACTCTCAATGGCAGATGTGGTTCTAAAACCCCGGATATCACATATTGAGTGGTATGACACCGATGCAGCCGAATTTCTCTTTAAAGAGGGCTATGAAGAAGCTCTCAAAAAGATTGATGAAATCAAAAGGGCCACATCTCCGAGCTTATACAGGAGACTATTTGGCCGAAAGAAAAAGTTTTACCGGGAGCCTTTGGGGAAGTATGTTATTTTGAAGTAGTATCTCCAGGCTCCACTCTGAATGCAACGTATCCAGCAAATTTTTCAGCGATGAAGTTAACCCCGGGGCACAATCTTTTTATATAATCCAGACTATCAGACGGAGTGGTTTGAAACTTTGACGTCCAGTAAGTGGTCTTAAGAGGTATGACATAAAAATCAGCGCTGTCTTTACTGAAAATTTTCGCCATTGCAAGCATGCCGTTTGCCTTTTTCGTGTATGAGCCAAAAATAAAATTGCCAAGCGAATAAAAAATGGGCTTGCCTTTATAAAATTCAATGGGTTGAACCACATGGGGATGATGCCCTATCACAACAGATGCCCCATGGTCAATGGCATAACGGGCAAGAATTTTCTGATACAGTTTTGGTGTATCGAGAAGTTCACTGCTCCAGTGGAAAACCACAACTTTAAAATCGGCGTTGGTGCGTCTGAGATCGTATTTGATATTTCTCTCTACTCCGTGAATGGTGCCCGCCTTGCTGGAATCTGCCCAGTAACTTTTAGGGAGGGTATTGGAATAACATAAAAAAGCGATTTTAATCCCCCGTGCCATGACCATGTAAGGTTTCCGTGCAGAATCAATATTCATACCCGCACCGCAGTGGCCAATTCCGAGGCTATAGAGAACCCTGATAGTGCTTGCAAGTCCTTCCACCCCAAAATCCATAATGTGGTTATTAGCAAGAGCTACTCCGGTCACTCCCGCCTTTTTCAGCGCCCATGCAAAATGTGGAGGGAGCTTGAAGATATATTCCTTTCCCTCCACAGGTGTGCCAGTATCGGTGATTGGACACTCCAGATTGAAAAATGCCACATCGGCCGAGTGAAGAAGTTTCATGATATTCCTGAATGGGTAAAGCGGGTCTTTCTCGACAAATTCCAGCAAACTGCCTGATGGCATCACATCTCCACCCATTAGAACAATGACAGGTTTTGGAGTAGCCGAAATCTGTCCGAGAATCGCAAGAAGGGTGAAAAGTTTCGTAAACATGAGTAAAATTATAACCCATGCCTTACGAGACACTTGATCACACAGCAGATTACGGATTCATTGTGCACAGTGACACCCTCGAGGGTCTCTTTGTGGAATCCGCACTTGCTATGTTTAAAGAAATGGTGGAAAACTTCGAGGATGTGAAGCCTGATAAATGTGTTAATGTGGAGCTTGAGGAGGAAACCCTCGAAGACCTTTTTATCTCCTGGCTCAACGAGCTTTTATTCCATTTTGAGGCCCATCGTATGCTCTTTAGTAAATTTGAAGTTGAGTTAGAGGGCCAGAAGAAGCTTAAAGGTAAAGCCTGTGGAGAGCCCATGGATAAGAACAGACACGAAATGGTAATTGGGATAAAGAGTGCCACATACCACCAGCTAGAAATCTGGCAGGACGAGAAGGGCTGGCATGCCAGATTTATCTGTGATGTGTGATGGATTTGAGCGTAGAGTACAGATTCAGCGCTGCCCACAGCGTTAAAATTAAGGGTGAGCCCGAGCCCCTGCACGGCCACGATTTCAAAATAAGAATCACCCTGAGCGGCAAGCCCGACGAGGATGGATTTATTATTGACTTCCTGGAGCTTGAAAAGATTGTCCAGAAGCTGGTTATTGATGAACTTGACCACAAAAATTTAAACGAAATATTTGAGCAACCTACGGTGGAAAATATTGGATTATGGATATTCAAAAGACTGAAGGAGCCACTTAAAGGTAAAAATCATCATCTGAGAGAGGTGAGAGTGTACGAAACAAAGGAAAGCTGGATAACTGTGAGAGGAGAGGATTTATGAAAGATGTGCAGAATGAGCGAGATTTCAGGAATATCCCACTTGAGCGGGTAGGGGTTGAAGGACTCAAGTATCCCATTCGTGTGATGGATAGAACACACGGGACCCAGCCAACAATTGGAACTATTTCCCTTGCAGTTGACCTGCCCGAAGAATTTCGTGGCACTCACATGAGCCGGTTTCTTGAGGTCCTGCATTTCTATAAAGATTACATTTCACTTGAGAATCTCGAGGAAATACTCGATGAACTTAGAAAAAGGCTCAATGCCTCAAGCGCCCACATTGAGATTGAATTTCCATATTTTTTGAAGAAAAAAGCTCCTGTTACCGGTGCTGAGAGTTATATGGACTACCGATGCAAGTTTATCGCCACAAAAAATCAGGATTTTGATTTCATCCTTGAAGTCAATGTGCCGGTTCAAACCCTCTGTCCATGCTCAAAGGAGATCAGCCGTTATGGGGCCCACAATCAGCGTGCTGAGGTGACCATCCAGGTTAGGATGAAAAAACTGGTCTGGATTGAGGAGTTGGTGGAGATTGCCGAGGAATCTGCCTCTTCACCACTTTATGCTCTCCTGAAGCGGGAGGATGAAAAATACGTAACAGAGCACGCTTATGACAATCCAAAATTTGTGGAGGACGTGGCACGTGATGTAGCTCTAAGGCTCGATGAAAACGAAAGGGTCACCTGGTATTACATCATGGTAAAAAGCTACGAATCCATCCACCACCACAACGCCTACGCCTGTTTGAGAAAGCAAAAGTAACGGGGAATTTACGAACAGAGCTACAACCTACACAGACCCTTCTCTGATTTTTAGCGTCATTTAGCTGATCAAACTCATCAATTTTTATTTCCACTCGATCTGTGAACTGCTAAGCCGTTACGTCCATTCTTCCACTTGCTCCGCGAGTGAGGAAAGGGCCCGAAAGATGGTTTTCTACCTGAAATTTTAAAAAACTCAAGATGAAAACCCTCACCTCAACCCTCTCCAGCAAGCGGGAAAAGAAAACTGATGGATTCTGATTGAAACTTTTAAAATGTGGCCCCTTACCTAACCTCTCCCCGCGGTTAATTTATGCGGGGAGAGGAAGTCTTTTAGAACTAAAACAAATAATCATTCTATCTGCACAATGAACACACTACAGCATACAAACATATTTTGCCTTCAGATTTATTTATCTGTCCAAAAAGCTCCCCCAGGCTCAATTTATGAACCGTTTACCAAAAGTCACCCTCCCCCGCGCTTCGCGCGGGGGAGGTCGGGAGGGGGTTTTCCGCTTGAATATTTGAAAAACTTAAGATGAATGCTCTCACCCCGACCCTCACCCGCAAAGCGGGAGAGGGAACTCAGTGGACTTGATCTACAAAGCGAACGCGGGGGCTTGACAGATTTGACCTGCTAAAACAGCAGGAGATTAAACTTGGCTACTCCCCCATTAATTCAGCCTTATAATACAGGGCCTATGAAATGTAAGATTTGCGGAAAGGAAGCCATAGTTAAACTAAGGTCATACAACCTCGCCCTCTGTCGCGAACACTATATTGAATTTGTCAAAAGAAGAGTGGAGAAGGGTATCAAAAAGTTCAAAATGGTTCGAAAAGATGAGCGGATACTGGTCGCAGTGTCTGGAGGGAAGGATTCCATAGTCCTATGGCATGTTTTAAACGAGCTCGGCTACAACACAACAGGGTATTTCCTAAATCTCGGAATCCCCGAATTTTCAGATAAATCTCAGGAAGTTGCCCAAAAATTTGCCGATATGTTTGGACTCACACTAAAAGTTGAGTATTTAAGAGATGTTCTGGGTGTTGGCATTCCAGAGTTATCAAAAATTTCAAGAGGTAAACCCTGTTCGCTCTGTGGTATGATAAAAAGATATCTGATCAATCGGGCAGGTCTTGAGTTCGACGCCGTAGCCACAGGTCATAACCTTGATGATGAATCTTCCGTACTTTTTGGGAATATCTTGCACTGGCAGACCGAGTATCTCGAACGGCAGTATCCGGTTTTACCCCGGGACCGCACACTTGCAAGGAAGATCAAGCCCCTGATTTTACTTACAAACTACGAGATTAAGCTGTATGCTGAGGTTCTCGACTTACCTCATATCGTGGATAAATGCCCATTCTCCGGTGGAGCTACTACACATTTTTACAAAGGCATTCTTGAGACTATCGAAAATGAGATGCCGGGAACCAAGATCAGGTTTTTATTGGGATTTTTTGAAAATAAGGCAGGGTTTAAGGTGCCGCAAACGCGGCACCTTAAACCCTGCAAAAAATGTGGCTATCTAACTACTGCAGAAGTCTGCTCCTTCTGCAGACTTAA
>JALXCE010000206.1 GCA_026991055.1 Caldifarciminota bacterium
ATCCTTTGAGATAGATTTTTTATCGTTAAAACCTGAATACCCTGCTCAGCAATGAGCTCGATAGCAGTATTTATTATTTCTTTTTGTCTTGGAGTAAATTTTTCCATCGTTGTCACCTCAAAAAAATATGTGAGTGAACGTTCACTCACATCAATAATTTATTGAAAGCCGGGGGCACTGTCAAGTCCAAACGTGTATAAAGGGGTCACATTCTCAAAAACACACTGCTGCTACGATAGAATTCATAAAGAATAGATTTGCCAGACTGACATTTTTTTCACCAGGGGGAATTTACTTTTTTCGAAAAAACCTTTTAAACAGCAAATACATTATCCCCTATCGCGAGTAGCGACAAATTCAAGCCAGTTGGAGAGAAATTGAAGACCCACTCCCCCACTCTTCTCGGGATGAAACTGCACTGCTACTAAATTGCCCCTGGCTACCCCTGTAACATACCGAATAGAATACTCGGTCTCTGAGATAACAACCTCTCTATCCTCTGGCACCACATAGTACCCGTGAAGAAAGTAAAAATACTCACCATTTAGAATTCCTTTAAAAACCGGGTGTTCTCTCACTATGTAAACCCGGTTCCATCCAATTTGCGGCACCTTGTCGGTATTAAACCTGAGCACCTTACCCCTGAGAACGGACAATCCACTCTCACCTGGTGATTCCTCACTCCATTCAAAAAGTAGCTGAAGACCAAGACAGATTCCGAGATAGGGTCTTCCGTCGTTAATCCAGCCAAGCAAAGACTCTTTGATGGGCTCAAGACTCTTCATAGCGGCACCAAATGCCCCAACCCCCGGTAATACCACAGCAGCCACATCCCGGAAGTCCTCAGGGGACTTGATAAATTCAACCTCTGCTCCAAGATGAGTCAGTGCCTTCTTCACCGAAAGCAGATTACCTGCTCCATAATCAATAAGTCCAATCTTCATATCACTCCCTTGGTGCTTGGAATTCCATCTGCTCCCGAGGGCCCGGTAGCCTCTTTGAGTGCCCTCCCAAAACTTTTAAAGATGGATTCAATAATATGATGCGTATTCTCACCCCTCATTACCACCACGTGGATGGTGGCACCGAGCCCGCGCGCAAATCCATTGAAAAATTCCTTCACAAGCTCTGTATCGAGGTCACCCACCCGTTCCCTCTTAAACTCATAGTCAAACCCCACATAAGATCTGCCGGAAATATCAATGGCAACGAGTGTCAAAGCTTCATCCATGGGGAAGGCAAAGGAACCTGCACGGTTAATCCCTTTGAAATCTCCGAGTGCCTTCCTGAATGCGTCTCCCAGAGCAATTCCCGTGTCCTCAACTGTATGGTGAGCATCAACTTCAAGGTCACCTTTTGCCATAAGACCAACGTCAAAATGCCCGTGCTTGCAGAAGCTCTTGAGCATGTGATCAAAAAATCCCACACCTGTTTTAATATCACAATTCCCCTGCCCATCAATCTTGAGCTTTATCTCAATTTTTGTCTCAAGGGTTTCCCTTTTTATCT
>JALXCE010000207.1 GCA_026991055.1 Caldifarciminota bacterium
CAATGACTTTTTCATCATGTAGCAAAAATTTACTATAAGTAAGGCCGACTAATTTGTCAAGAACCTTTTGGGCGCCAAAATACCTGTAAAATGGTGATAAATGCACAATCTTGCGAAGTTTCAAATTGTGCTCCGCACCGGTGATTTGCTGAATTAGAGTGAGCTGTTCGAAAAATCTCAAATTCATTGATTTTTGAGGAAAAATTTACCCCCCCACCTATTCCCTCCCCCCCACGCACTTTGTGCGTGGGGGGAGGGAAGGAGAGGGGAATTTTCGAAAAAGATCAGTTACGATCGAGCCTATTAGAACAAAATTCGAATCGTTGTTTTCTCAAAAGGCCCCAACCCGAGTGTGTATGCCTTATTCATCGGGTGAGATGTAAACAAACTCTTCCCCTTCTTTTATATAAGCAACCGGCATTGTGGGTGTATTGTGGGCAAAGCCGATATTACCCATATTATCAATGGTGATTATGCCTGTTGCCGTTTTCACAGATGAATTTACAATGTCAATCACTGCTTCGGCGGCTTTTGGGGCCGAAACGCCAATCCTCATAAAATCACATGCGCTCTTGGATAAAACTACCCTGATGATTCCTTCTCCGATCCCTGTTGCTGAGGCACCGCCGAAGCTTGTGGCGTAGGTTCCAGCTCCGATAAGCGGCGTATCACCCACTCTGCCAAATAGTTTGAAAAACACACCTCCTGTGGATGTCCCTGCCACAATTTCACCATCGGAGATTGCAACACATCCCACGGTGCCGCCAAGGAGCTCAGGGTGTTTTTTGATTAACTCCTGCATCTTATGCCAGGGGAGCTCCGCCTCGCCGGTCTCAAACTTCTCCTTAAGTTCCATCCATTTCTTTCTACGCTCCTCCGTAATGGGATTGTAGTATTCGAATCCCATGGCGCGGGCAAATTTCATTGCCCCTTCACCAGCGAGTAAAACGTGGTCTGTTTCCTCCATGACCTTCCTTGCAAGAAGTATGGGATTTTTGATGTTTTCAACCCCAGCCACGGCTCCCGCTTCGAGTGTTGATCCCTTCATGATAGATGCGTCCATCTCCACCCGACCGTCGAGGGTTAAAACTGCTCCCGTGCCCGCGTTAAAAACCGGATTATCCTCAAGGGACATTACAGCCCTCACGCATGCTTCAACAGGGTCCCCGGATTTCCTCAAATATTCATAGCCTGTTTGCGCCGCTTCCCTCACGCCTTCCTTAGCCTTTTCCCATTTCTCGAGGGGCCATTTGCCTGAACCACCGTGAACAATTATCCCTTTCATACTGCCTCCTTTCAGGAAATTTCTGTTTAGTATAAAATACACTGTCTGGCCATACCAGAGACTCATTGGATGCGTTACAATTAAAAACTCATGAGGATTTTACACATAACCACTGCGTATCCAAGATGGAGAGGAGACATAATTTCCCCCTGGCTTGTGAGGATGCTCATTGGACTTAAAAAGAGGGGACACCGGGTCTCAGTTTTTACCTCTTCTTACCGCGGAATGGGTAATCAGGTAACGGATGGCATACACGTGTTCAGGTTCAGGTATGCCCCTAAAAATCTCGAAATTCTCACACACGATATGGCGGTCCCCGAGCGCATGAAGCAGGGGGTTAAGTTCAAACTACTGGTTTTCCCCTACATTGGCTCAGGGATTTTTCATGCTGCGACTTTCCCCGTAAGGCATGACATTGTTCACGTTCACTGGCCCATCCCTCATATCCTTTTCGGGCTCCCTATGAAATACCGGTGGAAAGCCCCACTTTTCCTCTACATCCACGGAGGAGAGCTGAACTTTCTGAAAAAATTACCAGGGACTATGAAAAAAGTTTTCATCAATTTGCTCAACCATTCTGATTACATAACGGTGAATTCATCTTACACAAAGAGATTGGTTGAAGCCCTTGGTGTTAGAGTGCCTATTGAGGTTATTCCTTTCGGAAATCCACATGCTGATAGATTGGTGAAATTCAGTATGGAGAAGCCAAGACGCATACTTTTTGTAGGAAGATTGATTAGAGTTAAAGGGCTGGATGACCTGATCAGGGCTTTTAAAATCGTAAAAGAAAAGTTTCCGGATGCAGAATTGAGACTCGTAGGGGAAGGCCCTATGCGAAAAGAGCTTGAGAATCTCGCCCGCGAGCTTGGAGTGCCGGTAACATTTGCTGGCTATAAGTCGGGCACGGAGCTTGAGGAGGAGTACCTTTCTGCCGGGATCTTTGTGTTACCTTCAAAAGTTGATGAGATTGGACAGACAGAAACACTTGGAGTGGTCACTATTGAGGCACTTTCATACGGCCTCCCTGTGGTTGCTTCGAACATAGGTGGTATCCCCGACGTGATTATTAATGAGGAGACCGGTCTCCTATTCGAATCCGGGGATTATCAGCAGCTTGCAGAAAAGATTATTACTATTTTTGAGAATCCAGTATTTGCTGCTGAGCTCGTAGAAAGGGGGCAGAAACATATAAATGAAAATTATTCCTGGGATAGGATAGTGGCAAGACTTGAAGACCTCTACCGAAATGCCCTTGCAAAAAGGCGATAATTAATGGGGACATGCCTCTTGTATCATTACTAAGCTTGTTCAAGAATGCACTCTTGTTTATCTTTTCGTGAGGCACGAGTGTAGTAAGAAGGAAAACAATGTTAAAAATTAAGTAATCCAAGATTTTCCTCTTTGGGAATAACAAGTATCGAAACTCCCTCCCTTCCTTTGGAAGGGAGGGATGGGGTGGAATGGAAAAACTTGGTTGAGCAAGAGTATCCAAGCAATGCAAGAATATCGTTCTCGTAGACATTCTAAAGAGTGTTAAACTTTCCCCATTCTCCCCTAACCCCTCCTTACTCAAGTAAGGAGGGGGAATTCTGCCGGCTGATCCGCAATTGTCGATGAGGTTACGAGGATCCGCTGGAAGAGCTGACATTTAAAACTTAGGATATTTAAAACAAGTTTGAGAATCACTTAATTTTCTGTGTTCAAGATCAGCTCGGTTGGTCTGAATTTTGCAAGCTGGCCACAGGCGCCCCCAACGTCCCTGCCCTTGGAAGCGCGCAGGGTGACAGTGTGAGGGAGTTTTTGAAGTCTCTTTAAAAATTTCTCAACTTCCTTATCTGTTGGCGCGCGAAACAGTGCACCGGGATAAGGGTTGAATGGAATCACGTTGATTTTTGAAGGTATTCCGCTTACAAAATCCTCGAGTGCTTCAATATCCTCTTCACTGTTGTTAAATCCGGGAAGAAGCAAATATTCAAAGGTGATCCATCTTTTCTTTTGCTCATAATACTGGATTATGGCCTTCCTGAGCTTATCGAGCGGGTATGCCTTGGCAACTGGCACGATTTGAGCCCTTTTTGACTGTATGGCGGAATGGAGAGAAACCGCCAGTTTCACCTGCCTGTCAAACCGGGCAAGCTCATAAATTCCAGGGATTATCCCCACTGTTGAGACAGTTATCTTCCTCGACCCGATATTAAGGCCAATGTGCGAGTTTAATGTGTATATTGATTTTTTGACCTCATCAAGATTAACGAGTGGCTCTCCCATACCCATATAAACCACATTGGTAATGCGGAGATCAGGCTGATTTAAAAAAGACCTCATAAATTTCTGCACCTGAAGCACCTGATCCGCTATTTCCCATGATTTGAGGTTTCTTGTGAAGCCAAGTGACCCGGTGGCGCAAAACTTACAGCCCATAGGACAACCTACCTGCACGGACACACAGACGGTTTTTCGATCCCGATCTGGAATAAAAACACTCTCAATTTCTTTTCCATCCTCAAGCTCAAAAAGAAATTTCACACTGCCGTCCTTTGAGGGAAAATAGGCCTTTAGTTTAAGCTCTCCAACATAGCCGATTTCCTTGAGCTTCTCGCGCGCCTTCTTCGAAATATCGGACATTTCGTCAATGGACGTAACACCCTTCTTCCATATCCAGCGGTAAATCTGAGAGGCCCTGAATCTCGTCTCACCTATAGAAGCCATAAGGTCTCCAAGGGCTTTTATATCGAGGGATTTAAAATTCACCATCTATTCAAACTTCCTTTTGATGTAGGGGAGTATGTGATTGTCGATAACATGCTCAATCATTTCCCGAACAATTCGGTAAAACGAAATCTGGTGACCAATGGGGTCAGGAACCTCTTCACCATCGGGCGAGAACATCCTCGCCACATTTTTATCTGACATTTCTTTAACTCTTTCAAGGTGATACCTCTCCATGCAATAAATGATATCAGCCGCTTTTATATCCGATTCGGTCAGCCTCTGGGACATGTGGGGACCTACCCTGTATCCCTTCTCGAGCAAGACTTCCATTGCGAACTCGTTCATGGGCATACCATTCTGAGCGTCTGTTCCACGGGATACCGCTTCAACATTCAATATAAGGTCTGACCCAAGCTTGTTCTTCAATATCCAGGTGGCCATCGGGCTTCGGCAGGTATTACCAGTGCAGAGGAAAATTATATTCAAAATCACATCTTCGCCGAATTTTATCTCCTGACCGAGTGCATCTTCAATGTCAAGAAGACTCACGGGGCCTTTTCGAAGAAGTACTGGCGGAGTCTCTGAGACGTCCAGCACAGTTGACGGCTGATTTCCGTCTGCGTCCTCAGGGTAAACAAAATCAACGAGGTTTCCCAGTTTCCTCTCAACGTCTTTGTAGCTGAACATCGGTGGTTGACCTGAAATATTGGCACTGGTAGAAGCAAGAGGAAAATCTATGCGCGCGAGTAAATCTTTTACAAAGGAATGGTCTGGAATGCGTATACCAATTTTCCCCGCATTTGAAACAACTGCTTTCGGTGCTCCATCGGTGGCTTTGAAAACCAGTGTTAGAGGTCCGGGCATAAATTTTTCTATCAAAATCTTAACAGCTGGATCAATTTTTGCGGCTTTCTCGATCCATTCCTTTGAATGGGGAAAAACTGTAAATGGCTTTTCTTTTGGGCGTTGCTTTATTTCGTAAATTCTCTCTACAGCTTCTTTATTTGTGGCATCGGCAACAAGTCCAAAAACGGTTTCTGTTGGAATTGCTACTACGCCGCCCTTCTTTAAAATTTCAACGATTTTTTCAATCATGTTTTACCTCGTGAACTGAAATCCCCAGAAGATTGCAGGATAATCGGTTAATGGAACAGTAAATTCCATGGTAAGTCCAAACGGAATTTTGTTAAAGTAACTGCTCCCCTTCTTTCTCTTTAAATCAACTCCCAGGAATATTGCGTTAAATTCCCGGAATTCCTTGATGTCGTTTAATTTTACATCCTTGTAGGCCAGCATCCTGTAATCTGGAGCCCTCATTATCGTCCAGCCCCAGTAAAGTGAGGAGTATAGTGAGAGCCTCTTTGAGAAAATCAGGTCAGCTCGAAGGGAAATTCCCTGTGCCACAGGATGATAGGCCATGCCTGCTATTATCGCGCCTGAGAGGAAAAGGTTCTTTTCGTTCAGAAACTGGATTTTTGTGAATGGGCCAAGTCCCTCACCGA
>JALXCE010000208.1 GCA_026991055.1 Caldifarciminota bacterium
AGAGCCATGTAAGTGTAGTAGTGATGAGGAGATATGTCAATTTGTAGTGATACATCCATTATTCAAAATCCCGTGAAAACCGTTGTGACACAAGGGAAAGCTCGAATCCCCCGTGTCAAAGTTGAGTCAATATTTGAACACTCTCTTTATACGGTATAAACGAATATATCCTTTCGATAAAATTGTTGATTTAGTGCGAAAAATTGAATTTCTCGCCCAGATTGCATTGTATAAATATACATGGTGAGCAAAAACATGGGTGATGTCAGTCCTTTCCTCCCCCCACGCACTTTGTGCGTGGAGGGAGGAACAAGGTGGGGGGTAAATTTTTCCTCAAAAATCAAAGAATTTGAGATTTTTTTCGAACAGGCTCAAGGATTAATTCAAGGATGTAAACTATCCTCATACCGGAGGCTCATGTAAAACGACCGGTCGCAGGGATATTTATGGACATTATTCCTTCAGGATTTACGCAATTGCCCCACCCACTCAGAAATAACTCCGTTAACCACCTGAAATTTTTCGATCATCACCATGTGACCAGCCCGAGGTATCACTTTTAATTCGGATTTCATCAGGCTTTCTGCTGTTCGTTTCACTGATTCCAGATTAACAAGCTTATCCTCCTCACCGATGATCAGAAGAATTGGGACATTAATTTTATCAATCTTGTCGCACAGGTCGGCCTCTCCAGCGGCCTTGAGGTCATACTCCAGAACCCCTTTTGCCCTCTTGAGAATTGTATCAGCAGTTTTCAAACACCGATTTATGTTCTCTTCGGAGTAGAATAAATTCTTGCAAAATTCGTCTGGATTTCTTGGTGGCTCCCTTCGTGAGAGATTACAGGCCGAGCCCACTATTATAGCAGCATGGGTCTTATTGTGTTTCAAAATATAGTCCAGCACCACAAGACCACCCATGGAGTGTCCTGCGAGGATGAGCTTTCCTTCTGGATTAAATTTTTCAATAAACCCACTTAAAAATTCACTGTAACAGGAAATTTCATCGCATGGCTGTCCACTGCTGTTTCCGTGCCCGGGAAGGTCAAGAGCGATAAGGGTTAGAGGAATGTCTAAAAATTCAAGCTGGTAGTACCAGTTGAGATGGTTACCTCCTGCTCCGTGAACAAATACTATTACATCATTCCCACGCGCCCTCGCTGAATAATAGAGCCTTACCCCGTGGACGGTGAGATAGGGCATTATTCCATTTCTTCTTCCAGCTTTTCTATCTCTTTTTTGATCTTTGAAATCTTTTTGTCGATACTTTCTTCCTTTAAGCGTGTTCTCTCCATGAACTCCTCACCTGTCCATGGGGTAACAAAAAGGGCTATAAGTCCCCCGAAAACAAGACCTAATAAGAACCAAACGACCCCATCTTTTAATCTCATAATTTCACTCCTTTCTAATGGCGTTTTCGATGTGATTAAATTCAACTCCGTTTCGGTTAAATTTTACACCAATTGCGTCAAATCTCAAATCGTATCCCTGAAATTCGGGATGTG
>JALXCE010000209.1 GCA_026991055.1 Caldifarciminota bacterium
CTCTTTTGCCCTCTGGAGTTTCATATCTTTTTCTAACAAAAGGAGGTAGATTCTCGAGCTGCTCATCAAATTCAAGCTTGGTGATGGGCTTTCCATCCACAATTGCAACATACTCTTTAAAATTCTTCTTGAAGCATCTCTCAACCCCATCGAGTGCGTCCTCATAGTACTTGCTATTCCTGTACCTTGTTGCAACCTTTTCGTAACTCTTGGCCGCATCCACGTATTTGCCCATAGCCTCGTAAATCACACCCAGCCTGTAATAGACCTCATCCATGCGAGAATAGTTGTCAGAAAAAAGTGATTTTGCTTCCAGGACATACTTCAAGGCTGAATCCGGCTGGTTAAGCTTGTCCAGAGAAATATCCGCCATATTCAGAAGTGCCTCAAATTTGTCTTTTTTGGGGATATCAGCGGAATTTACGGCCTTTCTGTACATTTCAAGTGCGTCCTGATACATACCCTGTTTTTCAAGCTGCTTTGCTTCCTTTATGTAGTTTTTATAGCCCTTAGCACTAAGAACAGACGCCACAAGCAAAAGGACTATCGCTGCCTTTGCTCTCATAATCACAACCTCCTATGTTAGTATTTTCAGAATTTGTAAAAAAATTGCCGTCCCAACCGGGATGGTAATGTTGTCGTCTATTTTTGTAATCAACAATTCAATAGACGTTGCTACAAGAGCAGATGAAACTCTCCACCAGAATGGAATTCCTCTGTAAAGTATTGCAATTATAATAGAAACCGCAAGGAATGATAAAGAACCTTCAAGGGTTTTCTTATCACGTATTCTCCTTCTACCCAAAGCTTGCCCAACTATACTTGCCACACCATCACTCAAAATCGTGTAAAAAAGAACAAGAGCCGCAATCTCTTTCGGAAACACAAGTGCCACGAAGAATGCTGAGCCAGCAAGGGTAGTGGCACCGGTTATCCCATTATTCTCATAATCCCTCATGTAACGGCCAAAAATGGACATAAAAATACGCCTGACCCAGCCCACTTTTAACCTGAGAACGTCCACGGTAAGAAAAAGGAAAAACCCTGTACCAAGGAGAATTTTTATTGTCCCATAGGGAATATAGAAAAAGGAAACGGGTACAAAAACACCGGAGAGATGGATCAACTTCCTTATTAGCTCTCCAGTGGTGAGATGGTTAGAATTTGAATGCAACTGAGAATTTGTTTGATGGGCCAAGGTCAGCATGTCCCACGTAACCGTAGTCGAAGATCAGCCTTTTGACGCTAAATCCAAAACCAAATGTAAACCTTCCTCTGTCAATTCCAATTCTGACTCCCGCATGCCTTTTAAACCGGTATTCGAAACCAAAGTGAGGCTCAAATGAGACACGACCGACATTATAAGTGGCACTCCTCTCTCTTCCTTCAAAATACACATCAAACTGCGTCCCAAGAACTATGCGTTTCTTAATCGTAGCTGTGGCCCCAAGGTTTATCGAGGGATAAACATACTCGCTATGTCCTTTCCAGAAAATGGGAGTTCCTGTGACATCCCTTATCACCATACCAAGGGCGAAAGGCCCGCTGGCCTTAAATACTCCCACATCCAGGCCAAATCCATTTCCAGCAGTGACAGCGAGGTTTTCATGGAGAATTTTCAACTTTACCCCGGCATCGAAGTGGGAGAATTTTTTTACAAAACTCATGGTCACAAGAAAAGTTGAGTATGAGAGGATGTCTTTGATGTAAATATTACCTTCGGAAATTCCCCGAGTAGAATCTCTAAGAGCTGTTTCCTTAATATTTCCAGCGGAGATTATGGAAATCCCAATAGCAGCCCCTCCCCCACTCTGGTTCCTTTTTGAAAAGCCGATGAAATTATAGGTTGCAAGACCGCTGAAAAGGGATGTGTAATTGAAAAGCCCGGTTTTACCTTCAGATATTAATGCCGGGTTGAAGTAAAAACCAAAGGGAGAGGAATTGAGGGCCACGCCAACTCCTCCGAATCCCGTGGCCCTCACTCCTGGATTCAATTCAAATATTTCACCTGCGTATTTTGTTGCAAAGAGCGGTAAAGCTAAAAGTATCAAAAAGAAGGATTTTTTCATCCTTCAGCTTTGGCTTCCTCCTTTTGAGGAAGGTATTTGTCAATGTATTCTCTTCTAATACGGGCAAGCTCGGACCTCGGGAACATGGAGAGTAGCTCCCATCCCACTGAAAGTGTCTCTTCGATGGTCCTCGCCTTCTCACCCTGATTGATCATTTCCCATTCAAATCTTTCGGCAAATTTGAGATATTTCCTGTCAATTTCAGAAAGGGCATCTTCACCAACAATAGCTACAAGTCTTCTCATATCTTTACCACGTGCGTAAGAGGCGTAAAGCTGGTTGGCAAGCTCCCTGTGGTCCTCCCTCGTTTTCCCTTTCCCGATTCCAAGATTCATCAAACGGGAAAGTGAAAGAAGAACATCAATTGGAGGGAAAACACCGATTCTATGCAATTCACGTGAGAGCACGATCTGACCCTCTGTGATGTAACCTGTTAGGTCAGGTATAGGATGCGTCATGTCATCATCTGGCATGGTGAGAATGGGAATCTGTGTGACAGAGCCCTTTCTTCCTTTAATCCTTCCTGCCCTTTCATAAATCGTGGCAAGGTCTGTATACATGTAGCCCGGATACCCACGACGTCCAGGCACCTCTTCCCTTGCTGCACCGATCTCACGCAACGCCTCACAGTAGTTGGTCATGTCCGTGAGAATAACAAGAACGTGGTAATCAAGTTCAAAGGCAAAGTACTCAGCAACTGTTAGTGCATATCTTGGTGTAAGAAGCCTTTCAATTGTGGGGTCATCGGCGAGGTTGATAAACGCAATCAGCTTTGAAAGTGCTCCGGTCTTTTCAAATTCCTGCAGGAAGTAAGTATACTCTCTCTGCGTAATTCCAATAGCTCCAAATACCACAAGGAATTCCTCACCTTCTCCCCTCACCTCAGCATTACGGATAATCATTGCAGCAATTTCGTTAGCTGGCAGACCTGCGCCAGAGAAAATAGGCAACTTCTGCCCACGAACAAGTGTATTAAACCCATCAATCGCAGAAATTCCAGTCTGAATAAAGTCTGAAGGCTTATCCCTTGCAATTGGGTTTATTGGTAAACCGATGATAGGCAATCTCTTCTCTGGAATAACAGGTGGAAGTCCATCAATGGGCTCTCCCCTTCCGTTGAAGATTCTACCGATCATGTCCCTTGAAACACCGAATCTCACCACGTCCTCGAGCAGTCTAATTCTTGTGGTCTTTACATCAAGGCCGAGGGTACCTTCCAGAACCTGAATAACTGCGTAGTCTTCAGTGACTTCCAGCACCTGGCCCGATTTCTTCTGATCTTCTCCAACAAGTATTTCTACCTGCGCGCCATAGGAGAGTTCTTTGGCTTTCTCAACAATTAAAATTGGTCCGGATATATAAGTTACGTTGGTATATTCCTTTGTGGTTAAATCCATTTTTCCTCTCCCTCAGGTTTTTGTAAGTTTTTCAAGCTTAAAGAGTGTCCCTTTATATGTCAAGCTAACATGAGTGAGAATATTCCTAAGCTCAAAATACTCCTTTCCCAGCACAAATAGTTGCGGGGGAAAGGAGATTAAAAAAGAGGGATTACAACCGGCAAAAATCCGATTAAAGTACATAAATCCCTTCTCCCGCAAAGTGGGAGAGGGGCTGGGTGATGGGTTCACATCTCAAAATTTCTAGTCAAAAATCCTTCAATCTCCCTCTCCCGTTTTGCGGGAGAGGGATGGGGTGAGGGCATTCATCTTAAATTTTTATAGATTTCAAGCGGAATGCCTACTCCCCAAACCCTTCCCCACATGCAAAGCAAATGGGGAAGGCGAATCTATATCCAGTTATTTCGCAAATGTAGAGAATGATTTTTCGAATAGAGCCTCCTTACCTTGACGCCTTTGGGGTGCGAAGTTATAATCCCATAATGATGGCATTTTTAATGCTAATAATCCTCAGTGTGCCAAAGGTTTTCGTTGCGGACTACCAGGGGATTATCAGTCCTATAGCTGCAGAGTACATGACTCGAGTCATATCAGAGGCTGAAGATTCCCATGCGGAATTGGTCATCTTTACTCTCGATACCCCCGGTGGACTTGATCAGTCCATGAGAATGATTGTCAAAAAGATTATGAACTCCTCGGTCCCCGTTTGCGTCTATGTATATCCTCCAGGGGCAAGAGCCGCTTCTGCTGGTGTTTTTATCACACTCGCAGCCCATATCGCTGCCATGGCACCTGGCACCAATATCGGTGCAGCCCACCCTGTGTCTATTGGCCAGAAAATGGATTCAACCATGATTGAAAAAGTAACCAACGATGCCGTTGCCTACATAAAATCCATTGCAAAAGAAAGAGGACGTAATGAAAAGTGGGCAGAAGACGCGGTCAGAAAATCAGTTTCAATTCCCGCTGATGAAGCAGTGAAGAAAAAGGTAGTTGACCTCATTGCAACCAGTATAGATGACCTGCTTAAAAAAATTGATGGTAAAAAGGTCGAAGTCAACGGCAGGACAGTGGAACTTCATACTGCCAATGCTCAGCTCATAAAAATTCACATGGGATTCAGGGAGAAATTACTCGCCATCCTCGCAAATCCAAATGTGAGCTACATTCTCATGATTCTTGGATTCTATGGTCTATTCTTTGAACTCTCACATCCCGGATCAATCCTACCAGGTGTTATTGGGGCCATCAGTCTTATCCTTGCCTTTTATTCCTTCCAGGCATTACCGGTTAACTATGCCGGTGTATTCCTCATCCTCCTTGCAATGATATTTTTCATTGCAGAGGTAAAGGTTCAAAGTCATGGGCTTCTCGCGATCGGAGGTGTTATTTCCCTTATACTTGGATCACTCATGCTCTACAACACAAATGCCTCATTCATGCGTGTAAATTATTCCACGATTGCCGTTGTCGTAGCACTTACCCTTGCCTTTTTCCTCTTTGTAATTGCAAAAAGTGTCGAGGCCCTGAGAAGAAAGCCTGTCACTGGCTTCAATGGCCTCGTAGGTTTGAAAGGTATTGCCAAAACAAAGATTACTCCTGAAAAACCCGGCACAGTCCTCGTGCACGGTGAGCTCTGGACGGCAAAGTCCGATGAGGTCATCGAAAAAGGAGAAGAAATTAAAGTTGTTGATTCAGAAGGATTCACCCTTATTGTTAAAAAATTGAAGGAGGAAGAAAAATGAAGAAATTGGGCATTCTTTTGATTGCAGCTCTATTGATTGCAGGAGGGTGTGTAACAAGGGTTAAGAGGGTTCCCCCAAAGCAGGTAATTGACCTCTCCGGCCGCTGGAACGACACAGATTCGAGGCTTGTGGCTCAGGCTATGGTAAACGATTGCCTTAAAAAACCATGGCTCAGCCATTTTATGGCGAAATGTGGGCGTAAACCCGTCATAGTCGTGGGAGAGATTAGAAATCTCTCAAGCGAGCATATCCCTGTCCAGACATTTATAAATGATAT
>JALXCE010000210.1 GCA_026991055.1 Caldifarciminota bacterium
AACCCCCAAAATCGGCCTTCCTGCACCAATGTAATCGTAAATTTTTGAGGTAGAAATGTAGGGATATCGGGCTCCTTTGTCAATAGTCGCAAGTAATACATGCGCAGAAGCAAGCCTCTCTGGTATTTCTCTCCTCGAAACAAACCCCCCCCATCTGAATAAGGGGAATTTAAACTTCTTTCGATAGACTCCAGTGGCATCACTGTAAACCCTCACCTCTATTTTCAATGATGGATTTTCCTGAACGAGGGTGCTAAAGGCCTCAAACAAAGGCTCGGGGTTGGTTATGTAGGTAATACTCCCCGCATAGGCAAAAATCAGTTTATCAGAAACGGGAAAATCTCTTACATCCGGAAACTCCTCAGGGTCAAAACCGTGGGGAATCACCCTGCTCCTTTCCGCCCCAATCGCCAACCTACCATCAACAATTGCCTGATTTACACCTGTGATAAAATCAGCTCTGGTGACAAGAAGTTTCTCGAGTTCCTTTAGCAACTTCTGATGAATGGCAGTAGGGAAAATACCGAAGGGGTTTTCATACCATGCATCTCGATAGTCGAGCACAACAGGCCTCCCAGTGAGCCGACCAACAGTGATCGCAATTAGATGGGCTGTCAGGGGTGGAGATGTGGAAAAAATGACATCTATCCCTTCACTTTTCACTATTTTTACGGCCTTTAAAACTGCAGGATAAAACCAGAGGGCCTTGGAGTCCGGAAGCATGAAGAAATTCTCCAATTTCGCGAGCTTTCTCCTGCCTTCTTCGTTTGAAACCACTGTGGAGCGATGGAGGCCCAGAAGGGGCAAAATACTGTCATGCTCAATGGAAAGGGCCCTGAAGACTTTCAAATTTTTCGGCAAATCATCCGCAAGCCCCTGATCTTCAAAGGTGTGCCTCACACCCCGTGAGGTAAGCACCACCGAATCCCAGCCGTAAAGACGCAGATATTTGATGAATTTCACCACCCTGACGGACCCGGCAAGCCCAATGGGTGGGAAATAGTATGAGACCATGAGCACTTTCTTCATAAATCTTCGAAAAAACTCCTCAGGTTCTCCTCGAAATTTGCCCTCTCCATCACGAGACGTTTATTAAACTTTACTCCAGTCTCAACCATCCGTGGGTTCTCAATCGCCTCAAGCATGGCCTTGCTCAGGGACTTAGCGTCATGAGGTTTAAACAACAAACCGTTTCTCCCATGCTCAATCCACTCTCTGTTGCCCGGTATATCTGTCACAATAGGGAAGCATCCAGCGGCCATAGCCTCAAGCAGCGAGACAGAGGTAGAATCCGTGTGGGAGGCAGAGACGTAAAACCTGCTCTTGAGTAAATTTGCGATAATTGTTTCACGTGAAACCCTGCCTGTAAGCTCTATGCCTTTGATTTTTTCCCTCTCGATAAAATTTTTAATTTCACCTGCCAGAGCCCCGCTGCTCATCATAATGAGTTTTGCACTGTGGCTCTTCCTGAGTTCCTTAAAAGCCCTGACAATTGTCATGGGGTCCATATCTCTATCAAGCCTTCTGTGTGTAACAAAAATCAACTCCTTTTTCTCGGGTATTTCAAGCCCTCTATCTTCCTTTTTGAGGCCAAATGGAAACACTCGAATTTTATCAAGTCCAACTCTGTAATCCTCCACCAGTATCGATTTCATGAAATTTGCATCAACGTGCACCCTGTTAAACCCTCTCACGATCCATCCTGTAGCCCTTCGGTGTAACGGACTCTTTCGGGGCACAACGAGCAGGTCACTCCCCCAGACAGAGAGCGCCTTTTTGCCGGGCAAAAAACGGGCTATTAGACCATAGTTTGGGATAAAATGGGCACTTACAACGTCGGGCCTGATTGAACGATAAATCCTTAAAAACTGGGGTATTGCAGGAATGTAGCGCTTAAAATTTCTTTTCTCTGTTAAGGGCTCTACTCTGTGAATTACAAACCTTCTGGTTTCCATAACAGGCTCTTCAAGGGATGCCACGTGGACTTCGTGCCCCTGCTCGCTCAAAGTCTCAGCAAAAAGGTATGTATGGTATGACGAGAGGTCAGAGAGAATGAGGATTCGCATGCCGGCTAACGGGAATAGATGGTAATTACAACCTTGTTGGCAACCTTATTGGTGGTAAAGGTTCGAATGGCCTCCGGTTTTACTCCATTTTTCACGAAAAAGTTCTTAAGTAATGCCGCACGGTTCTTCTGAACCCTGTCCACCCTCGCCCCTTTATAGACCAGAATATCAAACCTTTCGGCATTGGAGTTTGACCTTAAAAAAGCCCTTAGAATTCCAATTCCCTCGCGGGTTAGAGCCGCTTTGCCCGATACAAATAGACGGGTTATGGGAAAAACCTTTCGCTTAACCTTGAGCTTCTCCTTCACCTGAACCGTGTCCATCACTGGAAGTTTACTTGATTCAAACAGCTTCTGTGAGAGCTGTTTTGTAAGATTCTCATTTTCCACCCTGAGGTCCTGAACGACCGATTTCAGGGGCAGGTACTGGAATTTATAGAAGTAGGTGAAGATTCCAAGGAGGGCAAGCCAGAGTATCAGAAGAACAAAGTTAAATATTCTCATTCTGCTTTTCTTCTAACTCTTTTAGCTCCTTCTCAAGCTTTGCGACCTTGGAGTGAATCTTCAGGAGGTAAAGGAAGATGCCGATCCATATTAGAGAATAAGCTATAAATAAATTCTTCATTTTGAGCTCCTTTTGAGAGCCACCGGGCGGACTTGAACCGCCGACCTGCGGTTTACGAAACCGCTGCTCTGCCGACTGAGCTACGGTGGCCCTTATGGGCTTAAAATAATAATTTCCCAACCCTCACGGGTCAAGACGATGCCGGGCACTATAACCCACGCTCAAAGGAATTTACAATTTTTTAAGATCGTTTGCCACAGAAGGGGATACCTTGTCTATCCATGTATAAATTGAATGGTCGAGAGCTCAAGCCTAACCCCTTTGTTTGAAAGAGAAGGCATCTTTTATGAAGTTTTTCGATTTCAAAAGAACTAATCACAGTTCCAGACAAACATGAAGAAAGCTACAATTACAGTCTCGAGTGGATTGTAGGAAAATTTTATTTCACCAAAAAATCTCCGTATACAATCAAAATCTTGATTTTCTTTGTATGAGATTTTATTTTAGCAGTGACATGATTACCAAAAATGAGGTTTTGAAAATACTCAAAGATCATAAGGAAGAAATGAGAAGCTTTGGTGTTAAAAGGATCGGATTTTTCGGTTCTTTTGCGAAGGGAACTTCGAACGAGAACAGTGATATAGATATAGTAGTAGAATTCGAGAAGGGCAAGGCAACCTTCAAGAATGTCGGTGGACTATTAGAATTCCTTGAGAAGCTTTTGGGCAGAGACATCGATCTACTGACTCCTAAGGGAATTGAATCAATACGGATTGAGCACGTGAGAGAACAGATTAAAAAAGAGGTAATCTATGTCTAAAAGAAGCGATAAAGATTTTATTCTTGATATGCTCACTGCTTGTGAGAGAATTATGAATTACACAAGGAATATGGACTTTGAGGATTTTGAGAATAATGACCTTGTATTAAATGCTGTAGTAAGGAATATCGAAATCTGTTGACGTAGATATAATCTGGGATATTGTGCAAACTGATATTCCAGATCTCTCTAAAAAGCTCCGATTCCTCATTGAACAGGAAGGATGGTAATAATGCAGAACTTCGAGGAAGACTACTCTAAAAGTTTTTATACTTTTTTTTCAGATGAATCTAATGCTTATTAACTTGTTGATGCGGTAAAGATTTGGCTTTACGAACTACAATTATGTCGATTATCCCCCCTCAATATTCGACAAAATTGGACGATTTTGTCGAATAGAGAGGCTGGTCGACATCCGGAATTAAAAGTTTCCTTCATCTATTTAGGAGCTCCCAATTTTCAAAAAGCTCAAGAAACAGCATGCAAAAAGAAAAGTTGTCTTGAGGCAGTGTCTCAGGTGACCCTGAATTCAATCAAATAGGTGTCTTTTATAAATCTACCCGAGAAAAATTTAACGACAGTTAAATTTTTCTCGGGTCAAAGTTAAATTTTGATTGAATAGCTTGCTCTTACGTGGGCATTGGATGTCCTATGTCTGTTTTGCCCCTGACGTTAGTGAAAAGGATATGGGAGGGGTGGGCCTTCGGCCCACCCCTCCCACATTCTTTAAAAATTCAAAATTTCATCACCACGGAGGAGTTACAACATCAGGATCAGCTATAATCCCGTAATAATGAAATGCTCCGTTCTTCACAATCTGCACCTGAACGGGTTTGACAACCTCTCTTCCCTGAGTAAAGCGGTAAAGCACTCCAGTAGCAAGAACTTCATTCTGGAGTGACTGGAGAGCATCCCTGATCTTTGCAGGATTGGTGCTCTTTGCCTTTTTGATAGCTTTTGCAAGGAGCATTACCGCATCGTAGGAGGATGCACCCACCATGTCAGGGTCCTCGTTGTACTTCGCTTTGAAATTCTTGATGAAGTTCTGTGTGATAGAGCTCAGGTCATCCCTGTTCAGGTTCGTCGTAATGATCACACCATTTGCTGCATCTCCGGCAAGCTCGAGAAATTTAGGGGAATCGTATCCTTCTTCGCCAAGAATCTGGATATTCCAACCCATCTGCTTTACCTGTCTTGCGATCTGGGCAGCCTCGTTGTAGTAAGCCGTTGCAATAAGAAGGTCAGGTTTTTCTGCCTTTGCCGCTGTGAGAAGAGGAGAAAAGTCTTTCTCCCCAATGGGGTATGTCTTCTCGTAAACGATCTTGGCGCCACCAAGCTGGCGGATTCTCATTTTGACACCTTCTGCGAGGGAGCGGCCGTAATCGTTGTCAATAACAAGAAGGGCAATCCTCTTTGCACGGAGGAATTTCAGTGCCACCTCTCCCATAGCCTTGCCTTCAACTGTGCCGAGGAAACCATTTCTGAAGATGTAGTTTCCGGCCTTTGTTATCTCAGGGTGCACTGCATAAGCTGAAATCATAGGGATTTTAAACTGCTGGAATATGGGGGCTGCTGCTCTGGTGGGACCCGAGTAAGAGCCGCTAACAGCGGCAACCACCTTATCCTTTGTGACAAGTTTACGTGCAATGGCAACAGCCTCTGAGGATTTTACACGATCGTCATAGTTGACAAGCACTACCTTTTTGCCGAGGAGGCCGCCATTTTTGTTGATCTCTTCAACTGCAAGTTTCGCCCCACGGAGGGCCGAGAGACCATCAGCCGCGGCAAAACCCGTCAAAGGAGAGAAAAATCCAATCTTTATTACACCATCAGCCTTTGAGAATCCGGGTTTTGCCCAGCCTATTCCACCCACAAGTCCTGCTACCAGTACCAGCGCAAGTAACTTCTTCATCTTATCACCTCCTGGTTGAATTTTACCTTTCTACTGCAAACCTGTCAAATAGCTAAATATCAACGGGAATTCTAACAACTCTACCCGGTTTGATCTGTTTCGGGTCTTTGAT